>NZ_JAQFCE010000019.1:28364-76438 GCF_027690675.1 Bariatricus sp. TF06-38A | reverse complement strand
GAATGAAACATAGAAGTTTGTAACTTTTTATAAGTTTTCAGTAACGGCTGATTCATATGAAGATGGTAGTATTAGTAGAAAACAGTTCCAGATGCAGACTTTGTGCAGAACATGGACTGTCGGTTTATATCGAATATGAGGGAAAGACGTACCTTCTGGATACTGGCGCAACAGCACTCTTTGCAGAAAATGCAAAGGAGCTGGGGATTGATCTTTCGAAAGTAGATACGGCGTTTTTATCCCATGCACATTATGACCACAGTGGCGGTTTCGAGGAGTTTTTTAAGGAGAATGACAAAGCAGCGGTCTATATGCAGGAGACGTCTGCTGAGAACTGTTTTTACCGGACAGAAGGAAAAGATAAATATATTGGAATTCCGCAACATCTTCTGGAAAATTATAAAGAGCGGTTCCGTCCGTTAAATGCAGTCTGTGAAGTTGAAAAAGGCGTCTGGGTCGTACCGCATTTTACCGGCGGTCTGGATGAGATGGGACGCAGGGCGCACATGTACCGGAAAATCGGTGAAGAGTTTATTGCAGATGATTTTGCACATGAGCAGAGTGTGGTTTTTGAGACGGGAAAAGGACTGGTGATATTTAATAGCTGTTCCCATGGGGGAATTGTCAATATTGTGCGAGAAGTGCAGATGGCACTCGGCGGGCAAAAGGTCTATGCGGTTGTCGGTGGATTCCATATGATGAAGCTCTCGGGCATGGATACACTTGCCATACCAGAGGAAGAGGTTGTGGAAACTGCGCAGGAATTGAAAGGGCTTGGCGTAGAGGAAATCTATACCGGTCACTGTACCGGAAATATTGCATTCGGGATTCTGAAAAAAGAACTTGGCGAAATGGTACATGCACTTGGAACAGGGGAAACGGTGGTATTTTAAATGAAGGAAGCCCCAGGATTTATCACGGGTAATGAGTTGATAGATCCTGGGGCTTTTGTCTTGTTACATTGCTTCTTTTATGAGTATGACTTCAGGTTCGGTCATTGCATAAGCATCCAGAACTTCATCCAGCTCGTCTGCCTTGATCAGATTTTCTTCCAGAACCAGCTTATAGTGAGGGTGATAAAACAGAAGTTGAATTCTGAAAATAATTGTTAAATATGGCTATTGAATGGAATTGTGTATATAATAACTAAAAAACATTGCCGTTGACTAACCAATATGAAAGCGAGTATACTGTAGTAAAGTCAAAGGAAAAAAAAAGAAGGTGTAAAAATGCAGGCATTATCAACAGCTGTTCCTGGAAAATGGTACACGATCAAATGGATGTTCGGAGTACCGGAGGTGCTGGAAAAATTAAAGGAATTCAAAATCAAAGAGGGCAGCGAAATCCATGTGATCCAGAATGATGCCAGTGGTATGATGATTATAGCATCTGACCAGAAGCGGTTCGCTATCAGCCAGGATGCCGCTGCGAGAATTCAAGTATAACAAAGAAATGAAAAATCGATCTTACAATCACAGGAAAAGTAGGATCGATTTTTTTGTATATCCGGATCATGGAGGAGCCAGTCTGTTCGATTTTATAAAGTTTTCACAGAATAACGGATTGTTTTCAGCTGCGATTGAAGATATAATACTTTTATGTAACAAAATAGAAGCGCGAAAGAGGGAAAACAAATGTTAGAAATTATTTGTCTTATATGGCTTTGGCGTGTGAATGGAAAGCACGCGATAGAAAGAGGACAGAATCCAAAAAAATATCGTGCATTGACACTGGGATTGTGGTTTGGCCTTGAATTTACCGGTACTTTTGTCGGAGCCTGGCTGATGCAGCTTTTGAATGCAGGTGATAATGCATTTTACGGGGCATATTTTTTTGGAATTATCGGAGCTGCAATTGGCGGTTTCACTTCTTACTGGGTTGCAAAAAAAGCACCGATGGGAAATTACAGACCAGAAGACCAGCCAAATGGATGGAATAATCAGTCAGGTGGATGGAATCAGAGCCAGAACGGTTGGGATAATCAGCAAAATGGATGGAACCAGAACCAGAACAGCTGGGATAATCAGCAAAATGGATGGAACCAGAACAGCTGGGATAATCAGCAAAATGGATGGAACCAGAATCAGAACGGCTGGGATAATCAACAGAATGTCTGGGAACAGCCACAGCAGGAACCGGATTGCCTTTTTGCTCCGGCAACGATCCGTATTATCGAAGAAGAGGGCGGTTATACCGGCGGGCAGGATGCATTTTTCTTAAATGGCAGACCCATCTGTTCTCTGCGGCCGGGCAGTGAATATACCTTTACAACTTACGCAAAGAAGAATGTGCTTACGATTGGCAGACCGACACCGGAACTGTCAGATGAGACAACGGTATTAAAGTTTATTGCCGGAGAAAAAGGTCAGATCGAAATTCATGCATGTGCGGGAAGACTGCTCCCGGGAAAATTCAGCAATTATACAGCATAGGAATATTATGTGGTTCTGAAGCATACACTGTCAACAAAACGGTATATGCGGCAATATGAGACAGAGATCCGAACAAGAAGACGGGACACGAAGGTATCGCATGGCAGATGCAGCAAATTTGCCGAAGGATGTGGTGCTGGGTGTCCCGATTCTGACTCTTACAGGGCATTATGAAGTGAATATAGAGAATTACCGTGGAATTCTGGAATATACCGAACAGCTGATCCGTATAAATGTACGTAGCGGGCAGATTCGCATCACAGGGAAATCACTTGAGATCAACTACTATACAACAACCGATATGAAGATTACCGGAAAGGTAGAGAAAATTGAGTATTCTTAGGAAGGGATGACGAAGATGCTGCGATATATTCTGAATAATCTTGCCGGATACCTGCGCATCAGAGTCGAAGGATATTCACCGGAACGTTTTTTAAATCTTTGCTGTTATCATGGGATTTTTCTCTGGAATCTGAGACCGGCAAAAGGGGCATATGAGATGAATATCCGCGTCCGGGATTTCCGCAGACTGCGACCAATGGTCAGGAAGAGCAGGGCAAAGGTACGAATCACCCAGAAAAGAGGAGTCCCGTTTTTTATACATAAATATCGTGGACGGAAGCTTTTTTTTACAGGATCGGTCATCGCAATCTGTCTGATCTTTCTGCTTTCTTCTTTTATATGGAGGATTCAGATTGATGGAAACCTTGCAAGGACAGATGAGGTTTTGCTTTCTTTTCTGACAGAAAAGGGAATTGCCTGTGGAATGGCAAAAAAGAATGTAGACTGTGACCGGATTGAAAAAGATATTCGTATGGAATACGACGATATTATCTGGGTTTCAGCCTATGTTCATGGGAGTTGTCTGAAGATTAAAGTCAGGGAGAATCCTGACCGGAAGGAGCTGCAGACAGAAGCTGAGGCGGAAGCGCCGATGGATATTGTGGCAGAAGCGGACGGGATCATTCAGAAGATCATTACACGAAAAGGGAATCCGCTTGTCCGGGAAGGCAGTGAGGTAAAAAAAGGAGAGATCCTTGTGAGTGGAAGTGTGGAAGTAAAGAATGATTCAGATGAGGTGACAGGATACCAGTACCGGGTATCGGATGCAGACATAATAGCACAGACAACGGTTGCGTATACAGATATTCTTGACGGGCTGCATCCGGTATGGAAAGATACCGGCAAGAAGAGCTGGAGGTTCTGGATAGAAACACCGGGAAGGCTGTATCTTTTTGGCAGGCGGGAGCTACCTTACCCGGAATATAATGCGCTGACCTGCAGATATATCCTGTATTTGGAGAGACATTTTCCATTTCCGGTCTCGGTAAGAGTTGAACGGAGCAAAGAGAGCAGAAAAGAGGAGATTTCTTATACAGACAGGGAAGCAAGAGAAATTCTGTCCTATAATTTTGAGAAGTTTTGCGCCCGATTAGAGAAAAAAGGGGTTCAAATTTCAGAGAATGATGTTAAAATATACAGGGAGACGAACCGGTATTCGGCAAAGGGGAAACTGGTTTTATCCGGACCGTTCGGAATTGTACAAAAAGGAACGGTACATGAACTGCCGAAGGCAGATGCAGAAAATATACAGCAGGAAGGAAACTGATTTATGGGAATTCTTGAGACCATGATAGACATACCGGCTGAACATGAAAAAAATGTGTTTGGCCAGTTCGATATATTTGCAAAAAAAATTGAGAGAGCTTTACATGTTACACTGATCGCGCGAAATGGAAAGGTGAAAGTCCTTGGAGAAGAAAAGAATGTAGAGAGGGCGCAGCAGGTATTGTCGCAGCTTACCGAGCTTTCCAGGCGCGGTAACACGATCCAGGAGCAGAATGTAGACTATGCCCTGTCCCTTACGATGGAAGACAGCGCGGAAGATATTCTGACAATTGATAAAGACCTGATCTGTCATACACTTCAGGGAAAGCCAATCAAACCAAAGACGCTCGGACAGAAGAAATATGTGGATGCGATCCGGGAAAAGATGATCACCTTTGGCCTTGGCCCTGCCGGAACCGGTAAAACTTATCTGGCGATGGCAATGGCAATCACGGCGTTCAAACGCAATGAAGTGGGGCGTATCATTCTGACACGTCCGGCAATTGAAGCAGGAGAAAAGCTTGGCTTTTTGCCGGGAGATCTGCAGAGCAAGATCGATCCATATTTAAGACCACTTTATGATGCACTCTATCAGATCATGGGAGCAGAAAGCTTTATCAAGAATTCAGAAAAAGGGCTGATCGAGGTTGCGCCTCTTGCCTATATGCGAGGCAGAACCCTTGACAACGCTTTTATTATTCTGGATGAGGCACAGAATACCACACCGGCGCAGATGAAGATGTTCCTGACACGTATTGGTTTTGGATCCAAAGTCGTGATCACCGGAGACTCTACACAGAAAGACCTTCCGGCAGGACAGACATCCGGACTTGATGTGGCAGTGAGTGTAGTCAAGAATCTGGAAGATATTTCGATTTGCCGTCTGACCAGCCGGGATGTTGTCAGACATCCGCTGGTACAGCGGATTGTTAAAGCGTACGAGGAATACGAGCAAAAGCAGGAACAGAAAAAATCCCACACTAGAGACAGAAAGAAACGAGGAACAAGATGAGACTATTTTTAGAGGATGAGGGAGCATTGGATTTAAAGCTGCCTTATGAAGAACTGGCGACAAAAGTTGCAGATGCAGTCCTGGATTATGAGAAGTGTCCGTACGAGGCGCAGGTAGAACTTCTTCTTACGATGAATGAGGAGATCCGACAGATGAACCTGGAATTTCGCGGAATCGACCGTGCAACCGATGTCCTGTCATTTCCGATGACGGAATTCCCGTCACCGGCTGATTATGCATATCTGGATACAGATGACAGTTCATTTGATCCGGAGACCGGAGAACTGATGCTCGGCAATATTGTGATTTCCAAAGAGCGCGCAAAGGAACAGGCAGAAGAATATGGCCATTCGGTAGAACGTGAATTTGCTTTCCTTATTGCGCACAGTATGTTGCACTTGTTAGGTTATGACCATATGGAAGATGAAGAACGGCTCGTGATGGAAAAGAAACAGCGGGAAGTTCTGGAGATGCTGGGAATTACAAGATAGATAAAAGTATGAGGTTTTAACGTATGGGTAAAAAGAAAAAATCAAAGGGCGGCAGTTTTCTGATGCAGGGAAGCATCCTTGCGGCAGCCGGTATTATCACAAAGATCATCGGGGCAGTATACCGGATCCCGATGCTTAATATTATGGGGCTTAAAGGACAGGGCTATTATGATATGGCATTTCAGGTGTATTCTATTGCTCTGATCATTTCGTCTTACAGTCTGCCGGTTGCGGTATCAAAGCTGGTGTCATTCAAAATGGCGGCAGGAGAACGGAAAAATGCATTCAGGGTATTGAAGGCATCACTGATCATAGCTGCGCTATCTGGTGTCACGATCATGGTGATCGTATTTTTTGGAGCAGAGGCGATCGCAGAATATCTGATGGGAGCCAAAATGAGCTGCTATTCTTTGAAGGTGCTTGCTCCCGGGCTCCTGATTTGTGCGATTATGGCAGTTTTTCGTGGCTATTTTCAGGGGCTGGGAACGATGATCCCGACTGCAATTTCGCAGATCATTGAACAGCTTCTCAATGCGATTGTCAGTGTTGTAGGTGCAGCCATTCTTCTGGAAAATGGAAAACAGATGGCTAAGGTGCAGGGGAATAACCTTTTTGGACCAGCCTATTCCGCAGCAGGAGGTACACTTGGTACAGTAGCCGGTGCTCTGATCGGTCTGCTGTTCTTACTGTTCTGCTATGTGGTATTCCGCAAGCCGATGATGCGGCAGATGAAGCGGGATACCTCGAAAGAACTGGATGATTACCGTGCGATTTTCAAGATCCTGATTCTGACGATCGCACCGATCATTTTAAGTACAACGATTTATAACAGTGCAAATGTTATTGACAGTGCTATGTTCAATAAGATCATGGGCGCACAGGGAACCAGTGAGGCGGTCTGTGCAGAGCTTCTTGGTAAATTAGGACAGTATTATACCCTGTTCAACGTACCGCTTGCCGTTGCGAGTGCATTGGGATCATCTGTGATCCCGGGGCTTGTAAGCGCGGCAGAGAATCATGACAGAAGACTGTTACATAACCGGATTTATACGGTTATCCGTTACACGATGCTGATTGCGATTCCAAGCGCATTTGGATTCTTTGCACTTGGTCAGCCGATCATGGATTTCCTGTGGCCGAATGTAGATAATGTAACACAGGGAATTATGCTGAAGATCGGAGCGATTTCTTTGGTATTTTATTCACTTTCAACCGTTACGAATACAGTGCTTCAGGGGCTGGACCGTATGATGGAACCGGTAAAAAATGCAATGGTATCCCTGATACTACATATTGTATCTCTGTTTATTATGCTTGTTATGTTCAAATGGGGCATTTATGCACTGATTGGAAGTAAGATTGTGTTCTCTTTATGCATGTGTATCATGAATGCACATGATATCCGTGAAGCATGTGGATATCTTCAGGAGAGCCGTAAGACTTTTGTCATTCCGTCTATCGCCGGAGCTGTTATGGCAATTTTGGCATGGGCAGTGCATTTCGTACTTGACACCTTCATCGGAGGAAGAATCGCAACCCTGATCGCCCTCATCGTGGCAGTAGCGGTATACGCAGTCGTTCTCCTTAAAATGGGTGGCATGTCTGAAAAAGAACTCCTCGGTCTCCCAAAAGGTCGCCAGATCGTAATAGTCTGTAAAAAATGCCATTTATTAAAAGAACGCAGATATTACTAAGCTGTGGAGGATTTGGTATCACAACCTAAAAATCCCCCCACAATGAATAAAATCCTCCAAGCAGACCAATACTTGTAGAAAAAGGAGTGTTCCTTATGGAAACAAGATATCATATTGGTCTTTTAACGGGGACTCTTCTGATTCTTGCGATCCTGTCTTATGCATATTATGCAGATTATAATTACAGGAAAGAAATTGCAAGGACAGAACAGACGGAGCAGCAGAAAACAGAACAGACAGTCAGCACTCAGGGTGGCGCACACAAAGAAGGGGTGTATTATTTGAAAAACCGCAACGGATATGTGATTGTTTATCTGGACGACCAGACAAGTATTTATGAATATACGAATATCCGTGTCGAAGAGCTTCCGGAAGAACTGCAGAATGAGATCCGGGAGGGAAAGCGGTTAGAGGGAAAAGACAAGCTTTATGGGTTCCTGGAAAATTATTCCAGCTGATTAAAAAGACAACATTATTATATAGAAAAACAAAGAAGGGACAAAAGAAAAATGGAGACAGCAAAAATTGAACGCATTAATGAATTATATAGAAAATCAAAAGCAGAAGGACTGACAGAGGAAGAGAAAAAAGAACAGCAGATTCTCAGACGGGAATATGTAGATGCATTCAAAAGAAATCTTCGTGGACAGCTTAATAACATTTCAATCAAGGAGAAGGATGGATCCATTACAAATCTGGGTGAGAAATATGGACAGAAAAAAGGAAATTAGGGCAAAAATTCTGAAAATGAGACAGGCACTTCCAAAAGAAGAGGTTCGGGAGAAGAGCCTGCGGATCATGAGGCGCATTGAAGAGACAGAGACATTTAAAAATGCAGACAACCTTCTTGCGTATATTGATTTTCGTGGAGAGGTGGCAACCGGAACACTGATCGAGAAGGCATGGGAGCTTGGAAAAAAGGTCTATGTGCCACGGGTAGCGGGAAAAGAGATGGAGTTTTATCGGATATATTCTTTTGAGGATCTGGAAAAGGGGGCTTATGGCATCCTGGAGCCGAAAAAAGAATGCCCTGTTTATGAAGCCGGAGAAGGGCAGACTACACTGGCAATCCTGCCGGGAAGTGTTTTTGATGAAAAAAAGAACCGTGTCGGTTATGGCGGTGGATTTTATGATCGTTATTTTGAAAAACGGAAAGATATCTGCCGGATCGCAGCTGCTTATGAAATGCAGATCGTAGAAGAAATTGAGACCGAAGAATTTGATCTTCCGGCAGATTATGTTACAACGGAAGAGAGGTTCTGGTAGAAATTCCGGAAGTGTATCATAGAGAGTTTTGATTGAAAACAGGAATGGGAGCAAACATACAGGAACATTTGAAGAAAATCAATGGATAGTATGTTTGGCTCCCATTTTCAGGTTCATATAGTAAGGCTTATTCAGGATAAACCAGCTGTTTTTCTGTAATATTTTCCAGAACCTCAGTCAGATATCTTTTTGCCATATAATTTGCCATCGGAAGGTTCATGTCCAGATAGTTTCCGCAGTCTTTTGCAGCAGCTCCCGGTACGTCCCCATTGAAGTCTGCGATAAAAGCAAACATTTCTTTCATCAGTGGAACGATATCTTTTGATTCATAATCACCTACAAGAAGAAGGTAGAAGCCGGTACGGCATCCCATTGGTCCAAAGTAAAGTGTTTTTGATGCGTAGTCCCTGTGGTTACGAAGGAAGGTTGCACCAAGATGTTCGATGGTGTGAACCTCTGCAGTATTCATAACCGGTTCTTCATTCGGATTGGTCATGCGGATATCAAAGGTTGTAATGACCTGTTTGCCGGCACAATCCTTACGTGAGACGTAAAGCCCAGGAACAAGCTTCAAATGGTCTATTGTGAAACTGGTAATTTTCTCCATAATCAAGTATCTCCTTTTTTGTACTACGTTTATTATAACTGTCATAAAGTTTAATAACAAGCCTTTTGGTGGAAGAAAGGTGAAAAATGTGCTATAATCGTTACTGTTAACTCCCGTGCCAATCGCTATGCTGACTGGCACGGAGGATGCGTGTGTTTTTAATGATAGCAGGAGGAAGCTAAGAGATGAAAATATATATGATCCGTCATGGAGAGACGGACTGGAATAAAAAAAGAAAATTACAGGGACAGGTGGATATTCCACTGAATGAATTTGGAAAACTACTTGCAAAAGAGACGGCTCCGGCACTTGCAGATGTTCCATTTGCGGTCTGTTACACAAGCCCGCTGAAAAGAGCGGCAGAGACGGCACGGCTCGTCCTGGGGGACAGGGAGGTTCCGATTGTTCCAGATAAGCGGATCCAGGAGATGAGCTTTGGAGAATTTGAGGGACTTTGCTGCAGAGAAGAGGGATGGAATATTCCGGATTCGGGATTTCGCAACTTTTTTAATGCACCGGAAGTGTATCAGCCGCCAAAAGGAGGGGAATCCTTTGAAGAAGTGCGTGCACGTCTGAATAATTTTCTGGAAGAGCTTTATCAGAAAGAAGATCTTCAGGATAAAAATGTACTTTTATCCACACATGGTGCAGCACTTTGCGGGATTCTGAGCCTGATGAAAGGTCTGCCGATTTCTGGGTACTGGCAGCAGGGGGTACATAAGAACTGTGCGGTATCAATTGCGGAAGTAAAAGATGGAAAAATAGAAATTTTACAGGAAAATGTGACTTATTATAAAGAGTCAGTGCAGGACTGGTAGAAAGTTATTTGATGTCCTAAAGGCTTTCAGATAAATTGCTTAATAAAAAAACTCCCATCCGGAGAAATGTGAGCTAATTATAACTCATTTCTTCTCCGGATGGGAGCTTTTTGATGTTAGATAAAATTCATTGGTATATTTAGACAGATAAGGAGCTATTTTTCAATCGCTTTACACGAATTCCGGACAACCAGCTTACACGGCAGTTTGATCTTAAGTGCAGGTCCCGGATGCTCCCTCAGGAGATGCTGCAGAATAGAAGCTCCGTACATTCCCATATGATAAGCTGGCGCACTGACCGTTGTCAGCGGTGGAGCAGAAAACTGTGCCATATTGATATCATCAAAGCCTACGATGGAAATATCCTCCGGAACACGGATCCCGTGTTCGGTAAAGGCTTTGATCGCACCAAAAGCGATCGGATCGCTTGCTGCAAAGATCGCCGTCGGCAGTTTGCCGTCGTTGATCAGATTGCATGCCATCTCATAACCGGAAGAAATCTGGAATACACCCTCTTGGATATAAGGCTCATAAATTAAATCGTGTGCATCACAGTAATCAATAAAGACTTTTTTTCGGTAATCCGGATAGAGATGATTTTCGCCGATATATTCTTTTCCGGTAAAGAAACCAATCTCCCGGTGCCCGATCCCAGTCAGATAATCCAGAGCTTCTGTAACTGCTTCGCCGAAATCCGGAATGATCGTGGAAATCCGGTCATCGTTTACCGGCATATCCAGGAACAGGATGCACGAATTCATCTCATACAGATAAGAAATTTCCTCCTGACTGAATTTGCCGATACAGATCAGACAGTCTACATCCTTCAGAACGTCCATGTAATTGATGTCGCTTTTGTAGGTACGCACGATCTGGATATTGTGTGAGAGGCAGTAATCTTCAATTCCCTGACGGATCAGAAGATAATAATTATCCTCCAGTTCCTGCTGGGAAGAGAACCACTGAATGATCCCAAGGGTAAAAAGTGATTTGACAGAAGGACGTCCGCGCTTTACATAATGCAGCTCTCTTGCAGTATCCAGTACTTTCTGTCGGGTTTCCGGTGAGACATTGAGCGTCTCATCATTATTCAGTATACGTGAAACTGCTGCGGCAGAAACACCGGCAGCAGAAGCAATATCTTTGATTGTTGCCATAAGCGGCCCCCTTGTTAAAAAATTTCTGATTCTTCTATTATAACAGAGGAGTAAAAAAATGGAAAGTGAAAGAATTATGTAGAACTGTACAAAAATTCACTAGTAAATTTATCAAAATATTTAGTAAATATATATTGCAAATTTACTAAATATATTTTATAATACAATTATCAAAGCAGAATCGAAAATGTATTTGGAGGAAATGAAGATGAAACAGCTTACAAAACTTATGGAAGAAATGAAACAGGGCGTGTACCGTGATACATTAAAAGATATTTATATTGATGAAAGTGTGATTGCACATCAGGAAGAACGCTATGTAAAAGCGATGGCAGAGTATCAGAAATTGTATGGGGACAGAGAAGTAGAAGTATACAGCGCACCGGGACGAAGTGAAGTTGGTGGAAATCATACAGATCATCAGCACGGAATGGTGCTTGCAACCTCTATTAATCTGGATGCGATCGCAATTGTAAATAAAAATGAAGATATGACCGTCCGTGTGGTATCTGAAGGATATGATATGATCGTTATCGATGCGAATGATGTAGAAAAGGTTGACAAAGAAGAAGGGACATCTATCGGACTGATCCGTGGCGTACTTGCAGGACTGAAAGAACGCGGATACAAGATTGGTGGATTCAATGCTTATGTGACAAGTGATGTGCTGATCGGAGCAGGACTTTCTTCGTCTGCTGCATTTGAAACAATCATTGGAACCATTGTTTCCGGACTTTACAACGATATGCAGATCAGCATGGTAGAGATTGCACAGATTGGTCAGTATTCTGAAAATGTTTACTTTGGAAAGCCAAGTGGTCTGATGGACCAGACAGCCTGCGCGGTTGGTGGACTGATCCACATTGATTTCAAAGATCCAAAGGCTCCGATTGTAGAAAAAGTAGATGTAGATTTTGAAAATCATGCATGCAGTCTGTGCATCGTAGATACCAAAGGTTCTCATCAGGATCTGACACCGGATTATGCACAGATTCCGGCGGATATGAAAGCTATTGCAACATATTTTGGAAAAGAAGTTCTCCGTGACGTAGATGAAAAAGAATTTTTTGCAGCGATCCCGGCACTCCGCGAGAAGCTTGGAGACCGTCCGGTGCTTCGGGCTATGCATTTCTTCGGTGATAATGCGAGAGTTGCAGCACAGGTTGCATCCCTTCGCGAAGGAAGATTTGAAGATTTCCTTAATATGATCAAAGCATCCGGAGATTCCTCTTTCAAATATCTTCAGAATGTATATACTAACCGTGACGTGCAGAACCAGGCAGTATCCATTGCCCTTGCAGTCAGCGAAAATGTACTCGGAAACCATGGAGTATGCCGTGTGCATGGAGGCGGATTTGCCGGAACCATTCAGGCATTTGTGAAGAATGATTTTGTAGAAGAGTACAGAAAAGCATTGGATGCAGTATTTGGAGAAGGATCCTGCCACGTATTAAAGGTTCGTAAATATGGCGGAATGAAAGTAATCGCGTAAACGAAAATATGCTAGCTGTCAAGGTTAGACATAAATACAGATTTTAGTTTGCTATCTGAATAAATAAAGGATTCGGTGTAAAAAAATGTGCCGCATTGAAAATGGATGGATAAAGGACGAGCAAAAAGATTTGGAGGAAGAAAAATGATCGATCAGGCAATTACAGAACTGGTACAGTATGGATTAGATACGGGGCTTGTAGCACCGGAAGATAAAATATTTGTTACCAATCAGATTTTAGAGGCACTTGGGCTGGAGTCTTACGAGGAGACACCAGGAAGCAGGGGTGCAGAGGAGCTGGAACAGATTCTGAAGGAGATTACAGATTATGCAGTGGAAAAAGAACTGATTGCAGATTCAATCGTGTACCGGGATCTGTTTGATACAAAAATCATGGGAAAACTGGTCCCGCTGCCGAGCATGGTAAGCCATAAATTCTATGAACTGTATCAGGAAGGACCGAAAAAGGCGACCGATTATTTTTACAAGCTTAGTCAGGACAGCGATTATATCCGCAGATACCGGATTAAAAAGGATCAGAAATGGATCACAGAGACACCATATGGGGAGATGGAGATCACCATCAATCTGTCCAAACCGGAAAAAGATCCGAAAGCGATCGCGGCAGCAAAAAATGCTACACAGAGTGGTTATCCGAAATGCCAGCTGTGTAAGGAAAATGAAGGCTACGCCGGTCGCGTCAATCATCCGGCAAGACAGAATCACCGGATCATTCCGGTCAGGATCGATGGAAAAGACTGGGGATTCCAGTATTCACCGTATGTATATTACAATGAACACTGCATCGTTTTCAACGGAGAGCATGTGCCGATGAAAATTGAGCGTGCAACCTTTGCAAAGCTGTTGGATTTTGTCAGCCAGTTTCCACACTATTTTGTTGGTTCCAATGCAGATCTTCCAATCGTAGGAGGATCGATCCTAAGCCATGATCATTTCCAGGGTGGAAATCATGAATTTGCAATGGCAAAAGCTCCGGTTATTAAAGAATATGTGATTCCGGGGTATGAAGATGTGCGCGCCGGAATGGTAAAATGGCCAATGTCTGTTATCCGTCTGCAGTGCAAAGACAAAGAACGTCTGATCAGCGCAGCTGACCATATTTTAATGTGTTGGAGATCTTATACAGACGAAGCAGCATTTATCTTTGCCGAGACGAACGGAGAACCGCACAACACGATCACTCCGATCGCCAGAATCAGGGATAGGTATTTTGAGCTGGATCTTGTTCTCAGAAATAATATTACGACAGAAGAACACCCGCTTGGCGTTTACCATCCGCATGCAAAATTACATCACATCAAGAAAGAGAATATTGGTCTGATCGAGGTGATGGGACTTGCAGTGCTGCCGTCAAGACTGAAAAGTGAGATGGAACAGCTTGCAGATGCAATCCTTGAAGGAAAGGACATCCGCAGCAATGAAGTGCTTGAAAAGCATGCAGACTGGGTAGAAGAATTCCTTCCAAAATATACAGACATTACGAAAGAAAATATCATGGACATTCTCCATGAGGAAATCGGACAGGTGTTTAACCAGGTGCTGGAAGATGCCGGTGTTTATAAGCAGACAGAAGAAGGCAGGGCAGCATTTGAGCGGTTTGTTGGAAGCCTGTAATATAGAGCAAAAAAAGAATATAAAAGGATAAAAAAGGACTAAAACTCGGGTGTCGGACCGAACTTCAATTGTTCGGGGAAACTACCTGAGTTTTAGTCCTGATTTATTATACATCAGCACAAATGTACCGACAAGATAAATTTTTAGTCATCCTGTTCTTCTGTATTCAGATCCAGGATTGCCTGCCTTTTCGCGGCAGTTGCGTCAGACGCAAGGTATTCATCGTAAGTTGTGATCTTGTCGATCATCTTTCCGCCCGGAAGGATTTCCATAATACGGTTTGCTGTCGTTTCAACGATCTGGTGGTCTCTTGAAGAGAACAGAAGTACGCCAGGGAACTTCTTCATTCCATTGTTGAGTGCAGTGATGGATTCCATATCCAGGTGGTCAGTAGGCTCGTCGAGGATCAGTACGTTGGCACCGGAGATCATCATCTTGGATAACAGACAGCGTACCTTTTCCCCGCCGGAAAGAACTTTAACCTTCTTTACACCGTCGTCGCCGGCGAAAAGCATTCTTCCAAGGAAACCTCGTACATAGGTAACATCCTTTTCTTCCGAATACTGAGTCAGCCATTCTACGATGGTATCGTCATTGTCAAATTCTTTTCCACTGTCTTTCGGAAAATATGCCTGTGTAGTGGTGATTCCCCATTTATAAGTACCTTCATCCGGCTCCATTTCTCCGATCAGGATCTGGAAGAGAACAGTTTTGGCAAATTCATTTCCACCGACAAATGCAACTTTGTCGTCCCGGTTCAGTGTGAAGGAAAGATTGTCCAGGATTTTTTCCCCGTTGATGGTTTTGGATAAGCCTTCGACCATCAGAACTTCATTACCGATCTCGCGGTTCGGTTTGAAATCGATGTAAGGGTATTTACGGCTGGATGGGCGGATCTCATCAAGCTGGATCTTTTCCAGAGCGCGCTTACGGGAAGTTGCCTGACGGGACTTGGACGCATTGGCGCTGAACCGGGAAATAAAGTCCTGTAACTCCTTGATCTTTTCTTCTTTTTTCTTGTTGGCTTCTTTCATCTGACGGATCAGCAGCTGGCTGGATTCGTACCAGAAGTCGTAATTACCGGCGTAGAGCTGGATCTTACCGTAATCGATATCGGCAATCTGTGTGCAGACCTTATTCAGGAAATAACGGTCATGGGAAACAACAATAACAGTATTGTCAAAGTTGATCAGGAATTCTTCCAGCCATGCGATCGCATCCAGATCCAGGTGGTTGGTAGGCTCATCCAGAAGAAGAATATCCGGATTACCAAAAAGTGCCTGTGCAAGAAGGACTTTGACCTTCTGTGCACCGGTCAGCTCGCTCATCATATTGTAGTGAAGCTCTGTCTCAATTCCAAGTCCGTTCAGAAGAGATGCGGCATCAGATTCTGCTTCCCATCCGTTCAGGGTTGCAAATTCTGCTTCCAGTTCACTTGCCTTGATCCCGTCCTCGTCTGTGAAATCTTCTTTGGCATAGATCACTTCTTTTTCCTTCATGATCTCGTAAAGACGGGCATTTCCCATGATTACAGTATCAAGAACCGGATACTGGTCATATTTGAAGTGGTCCTGCTGCAAGAAAGAAAGACGCTCACCTGGTGTGAGGATGACTTCTCCGCTGGTCGGTTCAAGCTGCCCGGAAAGGATCTTAAGAAATGTAGATTTTCCGGCTCCGTTCGCTCCGATCAGACCGTAGCAGTTGCCTTCTGTAAATTTGATATTTACATCTTCAAACAAGGCTTTCTTCCCTACGCGGAGGGTGATATTACTTGTACTAATCATAAAAATTCTCCTTATTCAAATAGAATTATCGTTTCAATTTTTGCATTACGTTCATTATGGTAACATGACTGCACAATTTTCGCAAGAGAATAAGCATTAACATAAGGAAGAATTTGTGGTATACTTATAAATCATACACGAAATATACAGCATGGTAGGACGAAAGGAGCGAGTGTTTTGACAGAAGCAGGACTGGTGTTGGAAGGCGGTGCAACAAGAGGTGTATTTACTTCCGGCGCATTGGATTATTTGATGGAAAAAGATCTGTATTTTTCATACGTGGTCGGTGTATCGGCAGGTTCCTGTAATGCAGTCGATTATGTCTCAAAGCAGATCGGCAGGACAAGGGACTGTATGATCCACAGAGGAAAGGAATACAGCTATTATTACGGACTTAAAGATTTCGTAAAAGAAAGAAGTCTTCTGGATATGGATATGATATTCAATAAATATCCGAATGAACTCTTTCCGTTTGATTTTGATACTTATTTTTCAAATGGAATGACCTGTGAGATCGTGACAACCAATTGTCTTACGGGAAATGCCGAATATATGACCGAAGAGAACGACAGTGACCGGCTGATGAAGATCTGCCGCGCCAGCAGCAGTATGCCACTTGTATGTCCGATCGTAAATATAGACGGGATTCCGTATCTGGATGGTGGACTTGCCGATTCCATTCCGGTAAAGCATGTGCAGGAAAAGGGACTGAAAAAAATAGTTCTCATTTTGACGAGACCGGAAGGCTACCGCAAAAAACCAACTTCCAAAGCGGTCGGTAAGTTATACCGGAAGATGTACAGCAAATATCCGGCACTTGTCCGCACCTGTATTCGAAGACCGGTGATGTATAACCGGACAGAAGAATACATAGAAAAGCTGGAAAAAGAAGGAAATATCTTCGTCCTTCGCCCGGAAATGAAGCCGGTATCCAGACTGGAAAAAGATTATGATAAGCTGATGGCTTTCTACGATCATGGCTATGAAATGATGAAAAGAGAGCTTCCGAGACTTAAAGCTTATCTGGAAAAATAAGGAGGTGTGCATATGCATCTGTACGAACATCAGATTGCGACAAACGCATCGCAGCAAATGACAAAGGTAACAGAAATGGTAAGGGAAGACGTCGAAAGAAGCGGTGTAAGAGAAGGGATTGCTGTGATCTTCTCACCACATACGACAGCCGGATTTACGATCAATGAGAATGCAGATCCGGATGTGGTGCATGATATGTTGTGTGGCTTTGAAAAAGTATTTCCGGCAGAACAGTTCTTCTACCAGCATGCAGAAGGAAATTCGCATGCACATATGAAGACGACGGTGGTCGGACCGTCACAGACGCTGATCATCCATGATGGAGAGATCGTTTTTGGCATCTGGCAGGATCTGTATTTCTGCGAGTTTGACGGACCAAGAAACCGTACCTTTTATGTGAAGATCATCGAAGGATAGATTAACGGAGCTGTACATCCGTCAGGGTGAATGCATGCGAAGGACAGGCAGGAGCTGCTGATTCTACACCAGCGAGAGTCAGCGTAGTTCTGTCTGTCTTTTTTTCTTTTCCAGCTGTGAGAATGGTACCGGCAAGAAGCTGCGGCATATGCCGGAGAAAACTATTTGCAGTCAACTGAATCTGTATCAGTTGGTCTTCGCGGTTAATTTTGATCGTTTCTACAGTGCGCACTGTACTTTTTTTGGTACGTCCGTTTGAAAATGCGGCAAAGTCATGCGTACCGGTAAGAAGCTGCGCTGCCTGCTGCATGGATTCCAGGTCAAGAGACTCGGTTACAACACAGGTGTACGGACGGGAAAATAATGCTGCGGCAGGATCTGTGGCAATCCGGCAGGTATAGGTACAGCTTTTTACCGCGAGAGAAGCCACAAAACGTTCATCTGCGATTTTCAGCGAGGTGACTGCAATATCCGCCGGAAGAGCTGCGTTTAATTTCATTTTTAACAGTTCTGTATTATCTGAAAAAGATTCTTTTTCTAATTGAAAACTTACAATCTGATGTGTTGCGTGAACACCCGGTTCCGTCTTTACGGCAGCAAAAAGCTGTGTGGACTGTCCGGTTACATCCCTGATCGCCAGTGTAAGCTTTGATTCGATACTGGTGCTTTTTTTCTTTGTGGAAAAGCCCGGATAGCGGCTTCCGTCGTATTCTATGGTAAGTTTGATCGTTGTCATAAGCTCCTCCTGAAGTGCATTTCTGCCGTTCATTATAGCATTGATTGTCGGGCAAGGCAATTTTTATTGCCTTCCGGACCTTGGTGGCTGTTTTCCTGCCTGTATTGTCCGGATCATCTGCACCATCTGGTCGATCTGTGCCTGCTCCTGTTTGCTTTTCCCTTCTTTGATCGCTGAAAGAATCAGCGAAATCTCATCAGGGGTAAACCGGATTCCCCGTTTATTCGCACCGGCGATCAGTGACATCATCACCGGGACCAGTGCTTTCCCGTTCTTGCCGCCGGCTTTCAACGCTGCTGTCCGGATCAGCTCCTGTTTCAGCGGATCCAGATTCGCAAGATCCGGATGCTCCATCCATTCGTTCATTTTCATCCATCCTTTCTGTCTGAAATCCACTCATCATATCCGTCATATCCTGTGCTGCCTGAAATCCATTCATCATATCTGCCATATTTGCAGGATCTCCAAAGTCCATCTCTTTCATCATTTCCATCATTTGCCATATTCCGGAAAAGGAATCAAACATTTCTCTTTTTTCAGGAGAAAGATAGGGTACAACTGCTTCAAACATGCTGCCCGGATCTTTCTCCTGCTTTCGTAGCCGCCCTCTGCGATTATGATAATAAGGAGGTTGGAAACAGTAAAAGGCATTCATAAGTTCCGTAAGTTTCACATAAATGCCAGCTATACGCTGAACGTGATCGGGCAGATAGGGAAGAATGATTTTGACAAGTTGCAGAAAATCATTCGTGAGAGACTCGTCAAATGGCGTCATGACAAGGGGCGGTTTCTTTTCCATATGTCCTCCACGGTTCAGCGTTATAAATATATATGTAAAGAAGACGGAAAATATGAGATCCACATATAATAAAGCAAAGGAAGAACTAATGGAAGGATTTTATTAAATGAGCAGCCGGATTATTATTGATGGGAATGCGATCTATGAAGTGGATGAAGAATGTTTGCGAAAGAAAAAGGAAAAGGAGCAGGAAGAGGAACACGAAAAGCAACAGGAGAAGCGCAAAAACAAAACATAAAGAAGGCGGGGATATAATTTGCCCCGCCTCTGGTCTGTCTGAACGAATAAGATCTGAGTTTCGTAACTAGCAGCCGCATCCGCCGTTGCCACAGCCGTTTCCACATCCGCATCCATTACCGCATCCGTTACCGAATCCGTTGCCGAATCCACCACAGCAGCAGAGAAGAAGGATGATCCACAGGCAGCTGTCATTTCCACATCCACATCCGTCGCCATTGCGTCCCCATCCGCCACAGCAGCAGAGGAGAAGAATGATCCATACGCAGGAAGACATTCCGCAGCCACATCCACAGTTATCCATAGAATTTCCACATCCGCAGTTTGTTGCACTTAATTCACTCATATTTGATAGCCTCCAGTAAGGTTTCTTTACACTTCATCATATGTAAGGAGGCATGTCAGTGTTTCAAAAAAGTTCCGAAGAAATTGGCATCTGATTTCAGAAAGAATATTCTAATAGAAAAAGGATATTTTAAATATGAAAGATTTGAAACGGAAAATCCACTACTGGTGTTCGGATACAATGCGTAACAAAATAACTGGAAAGGGCGTCGTTTGTGCCGTTCTGGATACAGGGATCACACAGCACCCGGATCTTGTCGGCCGCATCGTGGGATGGAAGGACTGTGTACAGGGGAAGAAAACCATATATGATGACAATGGACACGGAACCCATGTGGCAGGAATTCTTGCCGGAAATGGAAAAAGCGGAAGAGGCCTGTACAGCGGAATGGCACCGGAGGCGCAGATCTTTGCTGTCAAGGTGCTGAATCAGAGAGGTGGTGGAAAAATCCGGGATGTGATAAACGGGATCCGGTACGTGTTGTTAAAACAAAAGGAAATGAAGATCCGGATCGTCAATATTTCGATTGGAACTCTTCCTCATAAGAAGGATCCGGAAGATGAATTGTTCCTGTTCTGGGTAGAACGGCTCTGGGATGCCGGTCTGGTAGTCGTAACGGCGGCAGGAAACAAAGGACCAAAGGAAGGGAGCGTCACGATACCGGGAAACAGCCGGAAGGTGATCACAGTTGGGGCGGATGAAGAACTGGGAAAGAAGTATTCCGGCTGTGGGCCGACCGGAGATTGTATTAAAAAACCGGATCTTGCCGTGCCGGGGAACCGGATCTATTCCTGCAATTACCTGTATCCGGTGCGGAGCCCTTATGCCTATATTCCGAAAACCGGGACTTCTATGGCAACTCCGGTAGTGTCCGGGGCAGCGGCTCTGGTTTTGCAAAAATACCCGGATATGTGTAATCTGGAACTTAAATACAGACTGTGGAATTCCTGTGAAAAGGGCAGATATTATGACCAGAGACAGGGACATGGGAACCTGCATGTAGAAAAATTTCTTGAATGTCAAGAAAAAATACTTGACACCAATGAAAATCTGTTATATGATAGCACAGGTGATAAGTGATGGACGAGATTTTAAAGCAGACATTATTATATGATTTTTATGGTGAGCTTTTGACAAAACATCAGAAAGAGATTTATGAACAGGCAGTTCTTGAAGATTATTCGCTCAGCGAGATCGCAAGAGATGCGGGGATCAGCAGACAGGGTGTTCATGATATGATCCGGCGCTGTAACAAGAGTCTGGAGGATTATGAAGCGAAGCTGCATTTGGTGGAGAAGTTCATGTCTGTGAAAAAAAAAGTCCATGAGATCGATCTGCTTCTTGAGAATTATGAAGAGCAGGACGAAAAAGAACTGATAAAGAAAGTGAAAAAGCTTTCAGGAGAGATCATAGAGGAGTTATAACATGGCATTTGACAGTTTGACAGAAAAACTTCAGAACGTATTCAAGAATTTAAGAAGTAAGGGACGACTTACAGAAGATGATGTAAAAGCGGCTCTGCGTGAAGTTAAGATGGCTCTTCTGGAGGCAGATGTTAACTTCAAAGTTGTCAAAAATTTTGTAAAAAGTGTGCAGGAGCGTGCAGTCGGACAGGATGTGATGAGCGGACTGAATCCGGGACAGATGGTGATCAAGATCGTGAATGACGAGCTGGTGAATCTGATGGGCTCTGAGACAACGGAGATTAAATTCCAGCCGGGAAGCCAGAAGACGGTCATCATGATGATGGGTCTTCAGGGAGCAGGTAAAACAACGACCACAGCAAAGCTTGCAGGAAAGTTCAAGCTGAAAGGTAAGAAGCCTCTTCTGGTAGCATGTGATGTCTACAGACCTGCAGCTATTAAACAGTTGCAGATCAACGGAGAGAAGCAGGGTGTGGAAGTGTTCTCCATAGGAGATAACCAGAAGCCGGCGAATATCGCTAAAGCAGCACTGGAGCATGCTGAAAAGAATGGCAACAATGTGATTATTCTGGATACTGCAGGACGTCTTCATATTGATGAAGAGATGATGGAAGAACTGCAGGAGATTAAGAACACGGTCGAGGTTCATCAGAGTATTCTCGTTGTCGATGCAATGACTGGTCAGGACGCCGTGAATGTTGCAGAGAACTTTAATGAGAAGATTGGTATAGATGGAGTAATCGTCACAAAGCTTGACGGCGATACCAGAGGTGGTGCGGCACTTTCGATCAAGGCAGTCACCGGATGCCCGATCCTTTATGTGGGTATGGGTGAAAAATTATCAGATTTGGAGCAGTTTTATCCGGATCGTATGGCTTCCAGAATCCTTGGTATGGGGGATGTACTCAGCCTGATCGAGAAAGCCGGCGAAGAGATCGACGAAGAACAGGCACGTAAGATGACAGAAAAACTCAAAAAGTCGCAGTTTGATTTTGAGGACTATCTGGAAAGTATGAAACAGATGCGCAAGATGGGCGGTCTTGGAAGTATCATGAATATGCTTCCCGGACTTGGCGGCATGGGTGGTCTTGGCAAAGGCAAGATGCCCGATATCGATGCGGATGATGCGGAACAGAAGATGGCAAGAGTCGAAGCAATCATTTATTCCATGACGATCAAGGAACGTCAGAATCCGGACATCATCACTCCGCAGAGAAAGCGAAGAATCGCAGCAGGAGCCGGAGTTGACATTTCGGAAGTCAACAAGATGATGAAGCAGTTCGAGCAGATGCGCAAGATGATGAAGTCTTTCCCGGGAATGATGGGCGGGAAAGGTAAAAAAGGCAAGTTCAAGATGCCTTTCTAAAGGAGATATATTCCGCAGACCATGCGTGATATATAGATAAACTATTATAAATACAAATTGTTTTATGGAGGAAAGTAAAATGGCAGTAAAAATCAGATTAAGAAGAATGGGACAGAAGAAAGCTCCTTTCTATAGAATCGTTGTTTCTGATTCTAGATCACCAAGAGACGGAAAATTCATCGAAGAAATCGGAACATACGATCCAACTCAGGATCCTAGCGTATTCAAAGTAGATGAAGAAGCAGCTAAAAAATGGTTAAACAACGGTGCTCAGCCTACAGAAGTAGTTGGAAAAATCTTTAAGGCAGCAGGTATTGAAAAATAGGTTGCTTCGCGGAGGTGCGAGTGATGAAAAATTTAGTAGAAGTAATTACGAAAGCACTTGTGGACAATCCTGAAGGCGTCGTGGTTACGGAAAAACAGGAAGGCAAGACTACCGTGATCGAAGTACATGTCGCAGATAATGATATGGGAAAGGTGATCGGTAAGCAAGGCCGAATTGCGAAAGCAATCCGTTCCGTTGTAAAGGCAGCCGCGGCCAAAGAAGACAAAAAAGTCGTGGTTGAAATTATGCAATAGCATAAAAATAAAACGCAGGTAAATTTATTTTTATCTGCGTTTTTTATCATGCCTTAGTATGCAAGTGAAGCTGCCAATGACAGATTCACTGTATCTGGGGATGGAGAAAAAGTCGCTTCAAAAGACTAAAACAGACTTTTTCGGTGTAAAGTTTATCTTATGCTAAGAAAGGACAAAGTATGCAACAAAATGATTACCTGCAAGTTGGCGTGATCACATCTACCCACGGAATCAAAGGTGAAGTCAAAGTATTTCCGACAACGGATGATCCAAACCGCTTCCGTGCTCTGAAAGATGTGGTTCTTGATACAGGAAAAGAACAGATTCCCCTTGAAATTGAAGGTGTAAAATTCTTTAAACAGTATGTGATTCTGAAGTTCAAAGGGATCGATAACATAAATGATATTGAAAAATACAGAAAGATGCCGCTTCTTGTATCTCGTGAGAATGCCGTGGAACTGGAAGAGGATGAGTATTACATGGCAGATATCATCGGCATGGATGTCTACACTGAGGACGGTGAAAAATTCGGTGTCCTGGAAGATATTATGGAAACCGGTGCGAATGATGTCTATGTGGTATCGACAGAGGCGCACACAGAGGTGCTTCTTCCGGCAATCCATGACTGTATTCTGGATGTAGATACTGAGAATAGGAAAATGACTGTTCATCTGATGGACGGACTGATTTAAGCGACAGAATAGTAGGAGAACAATATGAGATTTGATATCATGACGCTTTTTCCGGAGATGGTGATGAACGGTCTGGAAACCAGTATTATCGGAAGAGCCGTGAAGAATAAAATTCTTGAGATTGAAGCCTGGAATATCCGGGACTACGCATTTAACAAGCACAGCAGTGTGGATGATTATCCGTATGGCGGCGGCGCAGGAATGCTGATGCAGGCAGAGCCGGTTTACCAGACCTATCTTGCCATTCAGGAAAAAGCAACTCTCCCGGAAGGAAAGAGACCACGTGTGATTTATCTTTCCCCGCAGGGGAAGCCGTTTAACCAGAAGATGGCAGAAGATTTTGCGAAAGAAGACGAACTGGTGCTTTTGTGCGGACATTACGAAGGAATCGATGAACGTGTGCTGGAGGAGATCGTAACGGATTATGTGTCAGCCGGCGATTATGTACTGACAGGCGGTGAACTTCCGGCAATGATGATCGTGGATGCGGTATCCCGCCTGATTCCGGGTGTTCTGCATAATGATGTATCTGCAGAATTTGAGAGTTTTCAGGACAATCTCCTGGAATATCCGCAGTATTCCAGACCGGAGATCTGGCACGACAGGCAGGTTCCACCAATCCTTTTATCCGGTCATCATGCCAATGTAGAGAAATGGCGCAGAGAGCAGTCCGTGATCCGTACTGCAAAATGGCGTCCGGACCTTCTGGAAGACGCAGAGCTTACCATGAAAGAAAGAGAACTTGCAGAAGAGATTATAGAAAATCGAGAAAAAGACTTGAAAAATGAAGAATAATGTGTTAATATATAGCACGTTGTGATGAAAACAGAGATGGTCCTCTGATACGATAGAAAAGCGTATTAAGAACGTCAAAATATGAAGGAGGTTCACACATGAACGAAATTATTAAGAACATTGAAGCAGCTCAGTTAAAAGAAAATGCTCCGGAATTCCACGTAGGAGATACTGTAAAAGTTTATGGTAAGATCAAAGAAGGAAACCGTGAGAGAATTCAGGTATTCGAAGGTACTGTATTAAAGAGACAGGGCGGCGGAGCAAGAGAAACATTTACAGTAAGAAAGAGCTCTAACGGAATCGGCGTTGAGAAGACATGGCCGCTTCACTCACCAAACGTTGAAAAAGTAGAAGTTGTTCGTAAAGGTAAAGTAAGACGTGCAAAACTGAACTACTTAAGAGATCGTGTAGGTAAGAGAGCAAAAGTTAAAGAATTAGTAAAATAGTAAATGCTTAAAGAGGGACAAATACGACAGGTACTTGTCCCTTTTGCTAATATAGGATATGATAACAGATGAGACATAGAAAAAGAAAAGAACTCAGATTTGACAGAAAGCATAGAAAACATATCAATTTGAAATGGATTCCCGAAGTATTTGGATGGGTATTCCAAATTGTGCTCGTCTGCCTGTGCGCATTTGTGTTTGTGTGGTATTTCGGGCATCAGATCAGTAATATCGGAGAGTCCATGAACCCGGTGATTCGGAATGGGGATGTGGTTTTGGTAAACCGGATCGTATATGATGCCAGTACACCGAAGCGCGGAGACATTATCGTGTTCAAACCAAAGGGGAATGAGAACCTTCATTCCTATATTAAAAGGATTATCGGACTTCCGGGCGAAAGTGTTGAGATCAGGGATGGAGAGATTTATATCAACAACAGAAAGCTGAATGAAAAGTATGAGACTACTGCAATTGCAGATACAGGTATTGCCAGTGAGAAGATCGTTCTCGGTGGAGATGAGTATTTTGTCCTTGGCGACAACCGGGAGAGCAGTGAAGACAGCCGGATGGCTGATATTGGAAATGTAAAGCGTTCCGAGATTGAAGGGAAAGTATGGTTTATCCTTTCCCCGAAAGACCGTTTCGGACTGCTTGGTAAATAGAAGGAGGAAACTGGATGAATTTTCAATGGTATCCGGGGCATATGACAAAGGCCAAAAGGATGATGCAGGAGAATATCAAACTGATCGATCTTGTGATCGAACTGGTTGATGCAAGAGTTCCGATGAGCAGCCGGAATCCGGACATCGATGAACTTGGAAAGAATAAAGCAAGACTGATCCTGCTCAATAAGGCAGATCTTGCAGATGAGAAGCAGACAGAAGAGTGGATCGGCTATTTCCGTGGAAAAGGATATTCGGCAGTTAAGGTTAATTCCCGTAAAGGCGGTGGGATTAAGTCTATTCAGGGAGTAATCCAGGAAGCATGTAAAGAAAAGACAGAGCGTGACCGTAAGAGAGGGATTCTGAACCGTCCGGTCCGTGCGATGGTAGTCGGAATCCCGAATGTCGGAAAGTCTACTTTTATCAATGCACTTGCCGGAAAAGCCTGTGCAAAGACCGGTAACAAACCGGGTGTGACCAAAGGAAAGCAATGGATCCGTCTAAACAAGAACGTAGAGCTTCTCGATACACCGGGAATTCTCTGGCCGAAGTTTGAGGACCAGCAGGTGGGACTGCGCCTTGCATTTATCGGGTCGATCAAGGATGAGATCATGAATCTGGAAGAGCTTGCGGCGGAGCTGATCAGCTTTATGCAGGATGCTTATCCGGGTGTTCTTGCTGAGAAATATACGATCAACGAAAAGCAGAACAGCTACAGTGTATTGGAAGCAATTGCTGAGAGCCGTCATTGTCTGGTGCGTGGAAATGAATTAGATACCGCAAAAGCAGCTGGTATGCTGCTGGATGATTTCCGAAATGGAAGACTCGGAAGGATCACACTTGAATTTGTAAAGGAGTATACAAATGAGTAAGGAAGACAACAAGGAAGAAGCTCCGGAGCAGGAGCAGAGTATATGGAGATCACTGGGAGGAACTCTTCTGTATCTTCTGGTCATTGTTCTGCTGACATGGGTGATCGTCACCTTTGTCGGACAGCGCACAAAAGTAGACGGTCATTCAATGGAGCCGACACTTTCAGACGGAGATAACCTGATCGTGGATAAGCTCAGCTACCGCTTCCGCGATCCGGAGAGATATGATATTATTGTATTCCCTTACCAACATGCAGAGAATACCTATTATATCAAACGTATCATTGGACTGCCCGGTGAGACTGTGCAGGTAATCGATGGATATATGTATATTAATGGCAAAAAGCTGGATGAACATTATGGTGCAGAGGTGATGGAAGATCCGGGAATTGCAGCAGAGCCGATTAAACTGGGAGATGATGAATATTTTGTCCTGGGAGATAACCGGAATCACAGCTCGGACAGTCGTGTGGCAAGTGTGGGTGTACTTACCCGTGATATGCTGATCGGGCGTGCCTGGGTAAGAATTTATCCGTTCAACAAAATCGGAGTGATAAAGCATGAGTAAAGAAAGTATCAAAGAGATCGACAGCCGTTTAAAAATGGCAGAGGATGCCGAAAGGGAGCAGCTGATGAAGGTCTATGCGCCGGATGACAGAGCCGGTGTGCAAAAGCTTCTGGAAAAGTACAGAAAGCAGAAGGAAAAGCTGCTTGCCGAAAAAGAGCGCCTTGCGAAAATGCGTCAGTACGAAGAAAAATACGCTGACTATGCGTTTATCTGTGGAATTGACGAGGTGGGAAGGGGGCCACTTGCGGGTCCGGTGGTTGCAGGAGCCGTGATTCTGCCCAAAGAGTGCGAGATCCTTTATATAAATGATTCCAAGAAGCTTTCCGCAGCAAAAAGAGATGAGCTTTATGATGAGATCATGGACAAAGCAGTTGCGGTAGGTCTCGGGATGGCTTCCCCTGCAAGGATTGACGAGATCAATATTCTGCAGGCAACTTACGAAGCCATGCGTCAGGCGATTGGCAATTTGAAAGTCAAGCCGGATCTGCTTTTAAATGATGCAGTTACCATTCCGGAGGTTGTGATTCCACAGGTTCCAATCATCAAGGGAGATGCGAAAAGCGTATCCATCGCTGCAGCAAGTATTGTGGCAAAGGTAACAAGAGATCGTCTGATGGAAGAGTATGATAAGGTACTTCCGGGATATGGATTCGCGTCCAACAAAGGTTATGGATCAGCAGAACATATCAAAGCGCTTCAGACGCTTGGACCGACACCGATCCACAGAAGAAGTTTTATCGGACACTTCGTATAAAAATCCGTCAGAACAGGTAGAAGATCAGATCCAAAAGGCGATTGGAGAATGAAAAAAACCGGCGAAGGACCGGTACAAAATATGAAAAAATAGCAGGTGAATTTCTGGAAAAGCAAGGATATCGGATACTGGAGTATAATTTCCGCTGCCGTTATGCGGAGATTGACATTGTTGCAAAAGACGGAGAATATCTGGTCTTTTGTGAGGTGAAATTTCGCAAAACAGGAGGGCTTTCGGCTGCTCTGGAGGCGGTATCTGTGCCCAAACAGATGCGCCTGTCCGGAGCGGCCGTTTATTATCTGATGAAGAACGGCTGCACAGAGATACCATGCCGCTTCGATGTAATAGGAATCGCGGGGAATAAGATTTCTTTGCGGAAAAATGCATTTGAGTACTGCGGAGATTTTGGAATTGTATGAGTTATGATACCGGGGAAAGGCAAATGGCTGCCTGCAGATATCACAATACGGGAGAGTACAGATGAAAATAGGATTAAAATATAAAAACGAGGAGCATATCTTTGACGAATGCATAAGTGCTGGCGTACCATTTCTCAAATATCCGATCCTTGAAAAGGAAGGGCTTGTAGAACATGGAATTTCGACCAGACTTGGAGGAGTGAGTGAAGGTTTCCTGGGAAGCATGAACCTGAGCTATACCAGAGGGGATGATCCCGCGCATGTGGACGAGAATTACAGAAGAATGGCAGCTGCAATCGGCGTGAAGCCGGAGCATATGGTCTGCACGCATCAGACCCATACGACGAACGTACGGATCGTGACAAGAGAAGATGCCGGCAAAGGTGTTACAAGAGAAAAAGATTACACAGATGTAGATGGACTGATCACAAATGTACCGGGGATCTGTCTGGTGACATTTTACGCGGACTGTGTACCGCTTCTGTTTCTGGATCCGGTGAAAAAGGTGGTAGCATCCAGCCATTCCGGCTGGAGAGGCACTGTGAACCGGATGGGACAGGTGACGGTTGAAAAGATGCAGAAAGAATTCGGTTGTGATCCAAAGAATATCCTTGCCTGTGTGGGACCGTCCATCTGTCAGGAATGCTATGAAGTCAGTGAAGATGTGATCGATATGTTCCGCGCAAATTTCAGAGAGTCTGAATATGACCGTCTGTTCTATGCCAAGGAGAATGGAAAGTTCCAGCTGGATCTCTGGAAGGCAAATGAACTGGTTCTCACAGATGCAGGGATCAGACCGGAACATATGGCGGTTACTAATGTGTGTACCTGTTGCAACCCGGAGCTTTTATTTTCCCATCGCGCATCCAAAGGAAAGAGGGGGAATCTTGCAGCATTTATTGCACTGAAGGAGGGATAAAACATGCTTTTGACACAGACAGCCGCAGGAAGTGAGGTAGAGGCGACCGTGCAGGATACGGTGGATACAATCACCGGATTTAACAAATTTATTCAGGAGAAAGGTCCGGACCTGATTGCGTTTGGAATCCGGATTTTGATGGCGCTGCTTATATTCATCATCTGCCATAAGGTGATCAACTGGATCCGCAAGATTACGCGGGCATCCATGGAACGCGCCAATTCGGATACCGGTGCAAGACAGTTTGTGGATTCTCTGTTGAAATACGGACTTCATATTCTGCTGTTTCTGGCAATTATCAATTCGCTCGGTGTAGAATCTGCATCGATTGCAGCAACGGTTGCATCGGCAGGCGTGGCAGTTGGTCTTGCCCTGCAGGGAAGTCTTTCCAACCTTGCCGGTGGGATGCTGATTTTATTTTTGAAGCCTTTTGTTGTCGGGGATTATATTATAGAAGACAGCCATGGCAATGAAGGAACGGTCAAAGAGATCCAGATCTTCTACACTAAGCTTGCCACCATTGACAACAAGACGATCATTGTGCCGAATGGAACACTTGCCAACACAAGCCTTACCAATGTGACGGACAAAGATTACCGTCAGCTGGATCTGAAGGTGGATATTGCATATGAAGCGGATCTGCGCCTTGCCAAGAAACTGCTGCAGGAACTTGTAAAAAATGATCCGTCCGTCATCCAGAGTATGGAACATAATGTCTTTGTAAATGAGCTTGGGAGCAGTTCAGTGGTGCTTGGTGTCCGTGCCTGGGTAAAAAGTGAAGAGTATTGGCCGACAAGATGGCGGATGCTGGAAAATATCAAGTTGACACTGGATGAAAATCATATTGCTATTCCATATCAGCAGATCACTGTCCATCAGGCACATATGGAGTCGGAAAAGTAGAGCTTTGTATCTGAAAAAAGACAGATATAAAAAATGTATCTGGTAAAATACAAGCGGAGAAATTGACAAAATAATCACAAAAAAGTATAATATGTTGTCAGGGTTAAAAGACAAAACACCCTATGTTTTGGAATGATGGAGTAGTTTCTGACATCATAAATCAGGAGAACGATAAGATGAGAGTCATAGCAGGGAAAGCCAGAAGAATACCACTTGTGACGGTAAAAGGAATGGAGACACGTCCGACAACCGACAGAACCAAAGAAACCTTATTCAATATGATCGCACACGGACTCTGCGACTGTACATTTCTGGATCTTTTTTCCGGAAGCGGGGCAATCGGGATTGAGGCGATCAGCCGAGGTGTAAAAAAGGCGGTTTTTGTGGAAAACAATCCGAATGCGATCCAGTGCATTATGGAGAATCTGAAAAAGACACAGCTTGCAGACCAGGCGGAAGTAATCCGGGAGGATGTATTTTCGGCACTTCGCAAGCTGGATGGAAGAGAAAAATTCGATTATGTGTTTATGGATCCACCGTACAACCATATGCTGGAAAAAGAGGTGCTTACTTATCTTGCAAAATCAGACTTGCTGGAAAAGGATGCACTGATCATCGTGGAAGCATCTTTGGCGACTGATTTTTCTTATTTGGAGGAACTTGGTTTTTTAATGATCAAACAAAAGAAATACAAAACCAATATGCATGTATTTATATCTGTGGAGGAGTAGACTCATGATAAGAGCGATTTATCCGGGAAGCTTTGACCCGGTAACTTTCGGACATCTGGATATTATTACCCGGAGCAGTAAAATTGTAGACGAACTTATAATCGGAGTATTGATGAATAAAGCAAAAACCCCGTTGTTTTCTGTAGAAGAACGTGTTAAAATGTTAAAGGAAGTGACAAAAGATCTCGGTAATGTGAAAGTAGTGCCTTTCGACGGGCTGCTTGTAGAATTTGCAAGACAGCAAAAGGCACGTCTTGTGATTCGCGGACTGCGTGCGATCACAGATTTTGAATATGAGATCCAGATGTCACAGACGAATCATAAGCTTGAACCGGAAGTAGAAACCATGTTCCTTACAACCAATCTCAAGTATTCTTACCTTAGCTCTACAATCGTAAGAGAAGTCGCAGCTTTCGGAGGGGATATTTCCCAGTTCGTGCCGGAGACTGTCGCCAAAAGTATAAAAGAAAAGATGTCACAGTAGGTCTGTGACAAGAAGGAGAGTGCAAAATTATGAGCAGCCGTATTGAGCAGATTATTGAAGAAATTGAAGAGTACATTGACAGCTGTAAGTTTCAGCCATTATCAACTACAAAGATTATCGTGAATAAAGACCAGATCGATGAACTTCTCCGTGAACTTCGTATGAAGACACCTGATGAGATCAAGCGTTATCAGAAGATCATTGCGAACAAGGATGCGATCCTTGCGGATGCACAACAGAAAGCAGAAAGCATGATTGAAGAAGCACATGCACAGACAAGTGAACTGGTAAGCGAGCATGAGATCATGCAGCAGGCATACGCACAGGCAAACGAGATCGTTATGGCAGCAACAGACCAGGCACAGCAGATTCTGGATAATGCGACTAATGATGCCAACGATATCCGTATCGGGGCAGTGCAGTATACAGATGATCTTCTTGCCAATGCTGAAAGCATCATCGGTCATACACTGAACAGTTACACAAGCAAGTATGACAGTCTGGTAACATCCCTTCAGGAATGTTATGATGTTGTCCGTAACAACCGTGCAGAACTGGAAGTTCCGGATAAGTCCTCACGCGGACTGGAAGCAGAATTCGGCGGAGAAGCCGGACAGACGGACCAGGGACAGAGAGAATAAGTTCTTTATCCGAACAATTTCATATAGCAACAAGCGAACAGGCTGGTTACCATTGCGGTAATCAGCTTTTCTGCTATATAGCGAGGAAAAGACCAGTTCTGGGATCGGATCATGCATTTTGTCTGGAAAAGCGCGCAGACTCCTCCAAAAGAACAGTGCGCCATAACGAGAAGAAACCGCAGTTCAGAAGTAAGGTCCAGCTGACAGAGCATGCGGATTCCCCCGGTCAGTTCCACTCCGGGAAGAAGCAACAATTTCCAGAAGAAATTCTGAAAGGAAAGTTCTGCCATAAAAGAAATGAGCACTGAGAAAACGATTATATATCCGCCGATTTTCGTGATGGAATCGCATGCTGACAGAATACTTTCGTCAAGAGCCTCTGAAAAAGGAAGAAATTGTCTGGGATCAGCCTGTTCTTCTACGACCGCAAAAGGATTCCGCGGCAGATACCATCTGCGGAACAAAAAGGAGCAGCACAGTGCGGCAAGGATAGGAAAAAGCAGACAGATCTGCGCCATTTCAGGCTGCTTGAGGCTCTGTACTGCCACATACCCGGTCAGAAACGCAGGACTGACATTGTTACAGAAGGAAAGCAGGTATTCTCCTTCGGCAGAAGAAATTTTCCCTTTATCAGTCAGGTCAGAGCAGGATTTTGCCCCTACTGGAAAGCCACAGAGAAATCCACAGACCACCGAAAAAGAAGCATTTTCAGAAATGCCAAGAAAAGGCTTCAGAATTGGAGAAAGGGTATGGTTGATCAGGGAAATGCTCTCTGTGCGGATCATAAGACCGGTTATAAGAAGAAAAGGAAAGAGCACCGGAAGCACCTTCCTATACCAGAGCAGCAGTCCGTTTGCGGCACCTGTGGCAACGGTTTCCGGGGAAAAAAGCATCAGAAGGAAAAGTCCGATCAGAAAAAACACAGACAGTTTTTTTGTTTTCATCGTGTATACCTGCCGTATTCTTTTGCAATAGTTTATGAAAAAACGCAGACAGATATACCGGGGCACATATGCATAGAAGAGATTCAGTGTGAATAGAATAAAAGAAAAATGGAGAAATCTTGAAAAAAAGACTGGAACGCAGATCGCTTCTGCTCCTTTTTTTATTGCTGATTTTTTGCGTGGCAGCAAGCATACAGATCAACGAGAAAGCTAAAAAAAACCGATTGAACCTAAAAACAGGAAGCACAGAAGAATTCAGAAAGCTTGGGATGGAGGAGGCGTTTTTCCAGGTTCTTGCGAAGACAGATCATGAAAAAAGAGGAAGACTTTATGCCATTTATTTTCTGGAAAACAGCCTGTTTCCACAGGATAACGAGAAAGAGCTGTTTGAAAAATGGTCGGAAAAAGAAGAGTGGAAATCTTTTGAAAAGATCTGTACAGCTCTTTGGAATGATATCCGCTATTTTCCTGTTCCGGAATCACCGAAACATCCACAGTATCAGGTATCTTTTGTGGACAGCTGGATGGGAGAGCGCACCTACGGAGGAAAAAGGGGACATGAAGGCTGTGATCTGATGGCATCGAAAGATATCCCCGGTCTCTATCCTGTTGTGAGTATGACAGATGGGGTAGTATCGGCAAGAGGCTGGCTGGAAAAGGGAGGATACAGGATCGGGATTACCGCACCGTCCGGTGCATATTTCTATTATGCACATCTGGACTCTTATGGAAGTTATCAGGAGGGGGACGAGGTGAAGGCAGGGGATATCATTGGATTTATGGGAAATACCGGATATGGTCCGGAGGGGACGAAAGGGATGTTTGCCACGCATCTGCATCTGGGAATTTATCTCTATCCGGACGGCGAAGAAACCAGCTACAATCCCTATTGGATTTTAAGACTTGCCGGGGAGAAAAAACTTTCCTGTTCTTTCTAACTATGCTATACTTAAATGATATGGAGGACGAAAGAATGATAAATTTACCAAATGAATTTGAAGAGAAGATGAAGGCACTCCTCGGAGATGAATTTGAGGATTATATAAAATGTTATGACGAGCCGAGATATTACGGACTTCGTGTGAATACGGAGAAGATTTCTGTGGAGGATTTTGTGAAGATCTGTCCGTTTGAGATCACACCGATCCCGTGGATCGACAACGGTTTTTACTATGATGGAGAAAAGATATCTCCTGCGAAGCATCCGTATTATTTTGCAGGACTTTACTACCTGCAGGAGCCGAGTGCGATGACACCGGCGAACCGTCTTCCGGTAGAACCGGGGGACCGGGTACTGGATGTCTGTGCCGCACCTGGTGGAAAGGCAACCGAGCTTGGAGCGAAGCTTCAGAACGAAGGTGTTCTGGTCGCAAATGATATCAGCAGCTCCAGAGCAAGAGGACTCTTAAAGAATCTGGAAGTTTTCGGAATCGGCAATATGCTGGTCATGAGTGAAGAACCTGGACGACTGGAACGCTATTTCAGCGGTTATTTTGACAAGATCCTGATCGATGCGCCGTGTTCCGGGGAAGGGATGTTCCGTAAGGATAGGAAGATGGTACGCGCCTGGGAAGAACATGGACCGGAATTTTTCTCGAAGCTGCAGAGAAGCATTATCACCCAGGCGGCAAGAATGTTAAAGCCGGGTGGCATGATGCTGTATTCAACCTGTACGTTTGATCCACTGGAGAATGAGGGGACGATCGAATATCTGCTCGGTGAATATCCGGAATTCGAGATCCAGGAAATCGCAGGATATGAAGGATTTGCACCGGGCAGGCCGGAAGTAACCAAGTCAAAGGATCCGGATTTTGCTAAGACTGTCCGTATTTTTCCACATCATATGAAAGGGGAGGGACATTACCTCGCACTGCTGAAAAAGAGTGAGGATGCAATCTGCCCGTCTTCCCCGGTCGCAGAGCAGAAAGCGAAGAAAATCCCGGCAGAGCTGGAGGAATTCTTCCGTGATGTAAAGTGGGATCTGAAGCCGTGGAGACTGGATATCCATGGAGAGCGCGTGTACTATATGCCGGAGAATCTTCCGGAACTGAAAGGCGCAAGATTTTTAAGAAGCGGACTTCTCCTTGGCGAACTGAAGAAAAAGCGTTTTGAACCGAGCCAGGCACTGGCGATGAACCTGAAAATGGAAGAGTACGCGCATACTTTGAACCTGTCTTCTGATGATGACCGACTGATGCGTTATCTGAAAGGCGAGACAATCGATGTGGAGGATCTGATTCCAGCTAAGGCAAAAGGCTGGCATCTGATCTGTACAGACGGTTTCCCGCTTGGATGGGGAAAAGTCACGAACGGAACTTTGAAGAACAAATATCTGCCTGGATGGAGGAATCAGTCTGCATGATGCGCATAGACAAATATCTTGCCGAGATGGGGCAGGGAACCAGAAGTGAAATCAAAAAGCTGATCCGCAGCGGACGTGTTATGGTTGATGGAGAGACGGTGAAAAAACCGGAACTTAAAATCGATGAGACCACACAGAAAGTAAGTCTTGACGGAAAACAGATTGGATACGCTAAAAAAGAGTATTATATGCTCCATAAACCTGCAGGTGTTATTTCCGCAACAAAAGATGACCGGGACAAGACAGTTCTGGATCTGATCACAGATAAAAAAAGAAATGATCTGTTCCCGGTAGGACGTCTGGATAAGGACACGGAAGGACTTCTTCTGATCACCAATGACGGAGAACTGGCACACCGCCTGCTTTCCCCAAAAAAGCATGTGGATAAGGTGTATTATGCGAAAGTACAGGGAAAGGTAGATGAATCTGATGTGAAAGCATTTGCAGATGGAGTGGATATCGGAGACGATACGCCGGCTAAAAGCGCAGATCTTCGAATCCTGAAAAGTGGTAAGGAGTCGGAAATCGAGCTTACGATCACTGAAGGACGTTTCCATCAGGTGAAGCGGATGTTTCATGCAGTCGGCAAAGAGGTAATCTATCTGAAGCGGCTTTCTATGGGAAGCCTTGTTCTGGATAAGACACTTACAAAGGGAGAATACCGGTCACTGACCGAAGAGGAGATAAAAAAATTATGTTAGAGCATACTAAAGCTGTCATTTTTGATCTGGATGGGACTCTGGTAGATTCCATGTGGGTGTGGACAGCAATAGATGAAGATTATATCAGAAAATATCATCTGAATCCGCCGGAAGATTTTCATGAGGCAATGGAAGGGATGAGCTATACCGAGACAGCGCAGTACTTTTTGAAGATTTTTCCGGAGCTTCCGCATACTGTGGAGGAGATCAAAAAAGAATGGTATGATATGTCTGTGGATAAATATACAAAAGAGGTCACACTAAAGCCAGGGGTAAAGGAATTTCTGGAGATGCTGAAAGAGAAAGGAATCCGGACAGGAATCGCAACCAGCAATGACCGGAAACTGGTGGAAGAATTTTTAAAGGCAAGGCAGATCACCCATCTTTTCGATACGATCTGTACAAGCTGCGAAGTGAATAAAGGGAAACCGGCACCGGATGTTTATCTGAAGGCGGCTGGGCAGCTGGGTGCAGATCCTTCTGCCTGTCTGGTATTTGAAGATGTTCCGATGGGAATTCTTGCTGGGAAAAATGCAGGAATGCGTGTATGCGCGGTGGACGACTGGTTTTCACGCCCACAGGATGCGAAAAAGCGGGAACTTGCCGACTATTTTATTCACAGCTATGAAGACATTACCAATCAGACATACGAGGTATTATAATGAATCATGGATTTTTACCGATCAGCAGGAAAGAGATGGAAGAACGGGGGTGGAATCAGGTAGACTTTGTCTATGTAAGCGGAGATGCCTATGTAGACCACCCGTCTTTTGGACATGCGATCATCACCCGCCTTTTAGAGGCACATGGCTTCCGCGTGGGGATCATTGCACAGCCTGACTGGAAGGATAAAGAAAGTATTACAGAATTTGGAGAGCCGCGGCTTGGATTTATGGTGTCGGCGGGAAATATGGATTCCATGGTCAACCATTATTCTGTATCAAAGAAAAGACGGCAGCAGGATTCTTATACACCGGGCGGAGTGATGGGAAAGAGACCGGATTATGCAGCAGTTGTGTACGGCAATCTGATCCGTCAGACATATAAGAAGACACCAATCATTCTGGGTGGTATCGAGGCGAGTCTTAGAAGACTTGCACATTATGATTACTGGTCCAACCAGCTTAAGCGTTCCATTCTTCTGGATTCGGGTGCAGACCTGGTTTCTTATGGAATGGGCGAACGCTCGATCATTGAGATTGCAGAGGCACTGGATGCCGGACTGGATATCAAGGACATTACCTATATCGATGGAACAGTCTGCAAGGTCAAGAATTTGGACAGTGTGTATGATGCAGAGATTCTGGAACCGTATGAAGAGATGAAAAAAGATAAGCTCCTGTACGCCAAAAGCTTTTACAGACAGTACTGCAACACAGATCCATTTTCCGGAAAGCGGCTGGTTGAGCCCTATTCGGATCATCTGTATGTGGTACAGAACCCTCCGGCAAAACCGTTGACCCAGCAGGAGATGGATGATGTCTACGCACTTCCTTACATGCGGACCTACCATCCATCTTATGAGACGGCAGGTGGAGTTCCGGCAATCCGGGAGATCAAATTCAGTCTGATCAGCAACAGGGGATGTTTTGGAGGCTGCAGTTTTTGTGCACTGACATTCCATCAGGGAAGGATCATTCAGACACGAAGTAAGGAATCACTGATCGCTGAAGCAAAGACATTTCCGGAGGATCCGGAATTCAAAGGATATATTCATGATGTAGGCGGACCGACCGCGAACTTCCGTGCGCCGGCATGTAAGAAACAGTTAAAATACGGGGCATGTACGAACAAACAGTGTCTTTTTCCAAAGCCGTGTAAAAATCTGATCGCAGATCATAAAGAATACTTAAGCATTCTCAGGGATCTCAGAAAGATACCTGGAGTCAAAAAAGTATTTATCCGTTCCGGTATCCGGTTTGACTATCTGCTGGCGGATCCGGATGACACGTTTTTCAAAGAACTGTGTCAGTATCATGTCAGCGGTCAGCTGAAAGTTGCACCGGAGCATGTAGCAGACCCGGTTCTTCAGATGATGGGCAAGCCGGAAAATGCAGTTTATGAACGTTTTACCCACAAATACGAAGAGATCAATAAAAGGCTTGGACTTAAACAGTACCTGGTTCCGTATCTGATGTCGTCCCATCCGGGTTCTACTATGAAAGAAGCGGTAAAGCTTGCCGAATACTTGCGGGATCTTGGTTATATGCCGGAGCAGGTACAGGATTTCTACCCGACACCGTCTACGATTTCCACTTGTATGTATTATACCGGTGTAGATCCGCGGACGATGAAGCCGGTGTATGTGCCGAAAAATCCGCATGAAAAAGCGATGCAGAGAGCACTGATCCAGTACCGGAATCCGAAGAATTATGATCTGGTCATGGAGGCACTGCGAATCGCAGACCGTATGGATCTGGTAGGATTTGATGAGAAATGTCTGATCCGTCCGAGAAAGCTGCATTCGGAAAAAATGCAGGAGAAGAATGGATACAGCGGAAGAAACCATGGCGGAACTCATGGCGGCACGGAGCGAAAGAGCAAAAACCCGAATGGAAATAACAAAAATCCAGGAAAGCCAAACGGAAATTATAAAAATTCAAATGCAGGGCATAAGAATACAAAGCCTGCATTTACAGGAAACGGCAGAGGTGAGTCCTCGTCAAGACTGCAGAAAAAGAAATCCATCCGTAATGTACACAAACGGAAGTAGTCACAGGAGAAAGGAGAACCGCTTATGAAGATTGCGATTGTTACCGGGGCATCCTCCGGCATGGGAAAAGAATTTGTCAGACAGATTGAACGTTTTTACAGGGAACTGGACGAAATCTGGGTGATTGCCCGCAGTGAAAAGAAGCTGGAAGAGATCAAGAAAAGCCACAAGACCTATATCCGGATCTTTGTAGGGGACATGGAAGAGGGTCTGGTATACAAGCAGGTGAAAAACCGGCTGGAGAATCAGAATCCTGATATCCGTATGCTGGTCAATGCAGCAGGATTCGGAAAGACCGGGACAGTAGAGGAGATTGCAAAGGAAGACAAGAAACTTCAGCTCCGCATGATCGACCTGAACTGCCGGGGACTGACCGAGATGACCTGTACCTGTCTGCCCTGGATGCATAAAGGAACCAGGATCATCAACCTGGCAAGCGCAGCAGCTTTTTGTCCGCAGGCAAAATTCGCAGTTTATGCAGCGACAAAGTCGTATGTACTGAGCTTTTCAAGGAGCCTTGCAGCTGAACTTAAGGAAAAAGGAATCTTCGTCACAGCGGTCTGCCCGGGACCTGTGGACACCCCGTTTTTTGAAGTGTCAGGGAAGTTGCCCGGTGGCATGAAAGAGGCTGTGATGGCAGATCCGGTACAGGTTGTAAAGCAGGCGCTCATTGATGCCAAATACAAAAAAGAGGTTTCTGTATATGGCACGGCAATGAAAGGGGCAGAAGCTGCAACCAAAGTACTTCCGCATGGAATGATCTTAAAAGCCATGTCAATGATGGAGAAAATAACGAAGGAGTAAGCGAAAGACAAGATGAAGATACAAAAAGGAGATGCAGGTTATCTGCGCAGAAGAAAACGATTATTGATACTGGAAGCTGTTGTCTCTTTTGGACTGGTTGCTGCACTGGTGATCGCCGGTTATGTGACAACAAAGACAAAGCTCAATCTGCTCACTGTAGTAGCGGTACTCGGATGTCTTCCGGCAAGCCGGATCCTGGTCAATCTGATCATGGTCATGCCGCATGATTCCATCAATGAGGCAACTGAGCTTGAAATCTCGGCTGTCACCGAAGAACTTACCGTTGCATACGATCTTGTGATCACCAGTGAGAAAAAGGCAATGCCGGTAGCAGCTGTTGCAATTTACAACAATACGATCTGTGGCTATGTGCCGGTGAAAAAAGTGGATGTGGACTATGCCGCAAAGCATATCAAATCCATTATGAAGCAGAACCAGTTCGACAAGGTGGTGGTCAAGCTTTTCCATGATTACAAAGCATTTCTGACCCGCGCCGAGGGAATGAACAACATTGCTTCTGTAGAACAGCAGGATACAAGAAAACACGAAGAGATGATCAAAGGACTCCTTCTGGACATTTCACTGTAAAAGGCAGGAGGAATAAAAAGCATGCAGAAAATAACCGTTTCGGCAAATGAAGCAGGACAGCGTCTGGACAAGCTTCTTGGAAAATATTTAAGTAATGCGCCGATGAGCTTTGTTTACAAGATGCTGCGGAAAAAGAACATCAAGTTAAACGGGAAAAAAGCGCAGGGAAATGAAAAACTGACAAAAGGAGACCAGGTTGAAGTATTTCTCTCAGATGATACCTGGCAGAAATTCGCAGGAGCACCGGGAGCAGAAAAGCAGCTTCCGGCAGATCTTGCACGGGCAATGGAAAGCAGCATCCGGCTGTCGGTAATTTATGAGGATCCGGATATTCTGATCCTGAACAAACCATCAGGCATGCTTTCCCAGAAAGCAGCACCGTCTGACCTTTCCCTGAATGAATATATGATCGCGTATCTGCTGAAAAAAGGCGATCTGAAACTAGCTGAGCTTGCTACTTTCCGCCCATCTGTCTGTAACCGCCTGGACCGGAATACAAGTGGTCTTGTAACCGCAGGGAAAAGCCTTGCGGGATTACAGCAGCTCAGCGAGATTTTAAGAAACAGGACCGTGAAAAAATATTATCTCACGATCGTGGATGGGGTGATAAAAAACCGTCAGAAGATCGAAGGATATCTTCTGAAAAATGAGATGACCAATCAGGTGAAAATTCTGAAAGAAGCAAAAGGCGAGGCAAAGCCGATAGCCACAGAGTATATTCCGCTTGCGGATAATGGTCAGCAGACGATTCTGAAGGTGCATCTGATCACGGGACGGACCCATCAGATCCGTGCACATCTGTCTTCGATCGGTCATCCGATCATCGGGGATAGCAAGTATGGTAATCCAAAGGTCAATTCTATTTTCAGGAAAAAATATGCGTTAAAATATCAACTTTTACATGCATGGAAAATGCAGTTCCCGAAAAGAGAGGATGCGCTTGCAAAGGTATCGGAAAAGGAGCTTACCGCGCCTCTTCCGGAAGGATTTACAACCATCATAAAAGGAGAAGGATTAGAATGGGAACCTGGAATTCAAGAGGGCTAAGAGGTTCAACCCTGGAGGATTTTATTAACCGGACGAATGAACGCTATCAGCAGCAGGGACTGGCGCTCATTCAGAAAATCCCGACACCGATCACTCCGGTACGAATGGACAAAGATCACCGCCAGATCACGCTGGCCTATTTTGACCAGCGCAGTACGGTCGATTATATTGGAGCAGTACAGGGAATTCCCGTATGTTTTGACGCAAAAGAGTGCAGTATGGATACCTTTCCACTACACAATATCCATGAACACCAGATGAACTTTATGCGGGATTTTGAAAAACAGGATGGAATTTCCTTTTTTCTTATCTATTACAGTACAAAAAACCTGCTTTATTACATGCGTTTTGAAGAAATAGAAGTGTTTTGGGAGCGGATGAAGCAGGGCGGACGGAAAAGTGTACGCTTTGAAGAACTGGATGAGGAATATTTTATGCAGCTAAGGCAGGGCGTATTCGTTCCGTATCTGGAGATGCTCCAGAAGGATCTGGATCACCGGGAAGAAAGATAAGAAACATGGAGAAGAGATTAGCAGGATAGAACTTCTGAGTGTGCAGGCTTGACAAGCTGCGTCAAAGTTCGTATAATACAACAAGGTCACGTTTTAATATGGTAACATACTAAAGTGACAAATAAACAAAAAAGAGGAGTTACAATCTATGGAGCAGTTATTACATACACCCGAAGGGGTCCGAGACATTTATCATGAAGAATGCGCCAAAAAGCTGGCACTTCAGAACCGACTTCATAAGACTCTGCATTTGTACGGATATCATGATATCCAGACTCCTATGTATGAATATTTTGATGTATTCAGAAAAGAGATCGGAACCATTCCTTCAAGGGAATTATATAAATTTTTTGACAGAGACGGCAACACACTGGTGTTAAGACCGGATATCACTCCGCAGATCGCACGTGCGACGGCAACTTTATTTAAGGATGATGAGCTCCCGGCAAGGCTTTGCTATATGGGGAATACATTTATCAATCATTCCAGTTATCAGGGACGATTAAAGGAAAGTACCCAGATGGGCGCGGAGATGATCGGACTGGATGCGGCGGATGCTGATGCGGAGATGCTGGCACTTGTCATTGACTGTCTGAAGAATGCCGGACTGGAAGAATTTCAGATCAGTATAGGAAATGTAGACTTTTTCCAGAGTCTGATCGAGGAATCCGAGATTGATGATGAGACAGAAGAACGTCTGCGTGAGTTGATTAACAACCGGAACTTTTTCGGTGCAGACGAACTTTTAGAAGAGGCTGATGCAAAACCGGTGTCAAGAAAAGCATTTTCTGCACTTTCAGAGATGGTCGGTGGTGTGGAGATCCTGGAGGAGGCGAAAAAGGTAGCGCCAAGCAAAAAAGCGATGAAAGCAATCCGGCGTCTCGAAAAAATCTACGCGATCTTATCTGTCTACAAAATGGAACAGTATATTACGTTTGATCTGAGCATGAGCGGAATTTACGGATATTATACCGGTATTATCTTCCGTGGATACACTTTTGGGACCGGGGATGCCATTGTAAAAGGCGGACGTTATGACCACCTGGTTGAAAAGTTTGGAAAAGCAGAGCCGGCGATCGGTTTTGCGATCGTAGTAGATGAACTGATGAGCGCACTTTCCCGCCAGAAGATCCAGATCTCAAGTGGCGAGAAGAGTTCCCTGATCTTATATGATAAAGAACGGTTGAAGGATGCAATCCAGCTTGCCATGGAATTCAGAGGGAAGGACAAGAATACCCAGATCCTTCAGAAAGCATCGGATAAGTCGCTGGAATTCTATGTGGATTATGGAAAACGCAGTCTTGCAGGAAGCATGCTGTATCTTCGCAGCAAAGGAGATGTGCAGATGGTGAACCTGATGACCGGCGAAGAGAAAATTGTAGGGTAGGGGTGAGACGATGAAAGACACAAGATATTTGACATTTGCGCTCTGTAAGGGGCGGCTCGCAAAACAGACACTGGAGCTTCTGGAAGAACTGGGGATCACCTGTGAGGAAATGAAAGATAAAGATTCCAGAAAGCTGATTTTTGTGAATGAAGAATTAAAACTCAAATTTTTCTTATCGAAGGGACCGGATGTACCGACCTATGTAGAATATGGTGCGGCGGACATCGGCGTGGTCGGAAAAGACACGATTCTGGAAGCGGGAAAGAAGGTACATGAGGTACTGGATCTTGGTTTTGGTAAATGCAGGATGTGCGTATGCGGACCGGCAGATGCGAAAAAATATCTGGAGAATCACGAACTGATCCGTGTGGCAACAAAATATCCGAATATTGCAAAGGATTATTTTTATAATACCAGACACCAGACGGTAGAGATTATCAAATTGAACGGTTCGATTGAACTTGCACCGATCGTTGGCCTTTCAGAGGTGATCGTGGATATCGTGGAAACCGGATCCACCCTGAAGGAGAACGGACTTGTAGTTCTCGATGAGGTTTGCCCGTTATCAGCGCGTATGATCGTAAACCCGGTCAGCATGCGTCTGGAAAATGACAGGATCAAGGAACTTCTTTATAAACTCAGAAGTATATTAAAAAGGGAGGCTTAATGCACATGAGAATACAAAAGCTGAACAGCGATACAAAAAAAAATCTGCTGGAAGATCTGCTGAAAAGAAGTCCGAACAATTATGGACAGTATGAGGCAAGCGTAAAAGAAATTTTAGATAAAGTAAAAGAAGAAAAAGATGCGGCAGTTTTTGCATACACTGCCAAATTTGATGGGGCAGAGCTTACTGCAGATACGATTGAAGTCACAGATGCAGAAATTGAAGAAGCATATGCGCAGGTTGATGATACACTTCTTACAGTCATCCGCAAAGCAAAAGACAATATCGAAAGTTATCATGCAAAACAGCGTCAGAACAGCTGGTTTGACAGTAAACCGGACGGAACCATTCTTGGGCAGAAGATCACTCCGCTTCACAGAGTCGGCGTGTATGTGCCGGGAGGAAAGGCAGTTTATCCGTCTTCGGTACTGATGAATGTGATGCCGGCAAAGGTTGCCGGTGTGGATGAGATCATCATGGTAACGCCTCCTGGAAAAAATGGAAAAGTAAGTCCGAATACACTGGTTGCAGCCAAAGAAGCCGGTGTGAATAAGATCTACAAGGTCGGCGGTGCACAGGCAATTGCAGCCCTTGCATACGGAACAGAGAGTATCCCGAAGGTTGACAAGATCGTAGGACCTGGAAATATCTATGTAGCACTTGCAAAGAAAGCAGTTTACGGTCATGTCAGCATTGATTCCATTGCAGGACCAAGTGAAATCCTGGTTGTGGCAGATGAGACAGCTAATCCGAGATATGTTGCGGCAGACCTGCTTTCCCAGGCAGAGCATGATGAGCTCGCTTCCGCAATTCTTGTTACGACAAGTGAAAAGCTGGCACATGAGGTATCCGATCAGGTAGATGGTTTCTTAAAAGAACTTTCAAGAGCAGAGATCATTTCCAAATCTCTGGATAATTACGGATATATTCTGCTTGCCGATACGATGGAAGATGTGATCGACGTGGCAAATGAGATTGCATCCGAGCATTTGGAAATCCAGACAAAAAATCCATTTGAAGTGATGACCAAGATCCGCAATGCAGGAGCTATCTTTATCGGAGAATATGCAAGCGAGCCACTGGGCGATTATTTCGCCGGACCAAACCATATCCTTCCGACCAACGGAACCGCTAAATTCTTTTCCCCGCTTTCTGTAGACGATTTCATTAAGAAATCCAGTATCATCTCTTATTCAAGAGAAGCACTGCAGAAGGTACATAAGGATATCGAAAGCTTTGCAAAAGCGGAACAGCTGACTGCGCATGCCAATTCGATCCATGTACGTTTTGAAGAGGAGGACTAAAAGATGGAGAGCAGAGTTGCATCCTGCAGTCGTGTGACAAAAGAGACACAGATCGAGATGACACTGAATCTGGACGGAACAGGAAAGACTGACATTTCTACTGGCATCGGTTTCTTTGACCATATGCTTTCCGGCTTTGCAAGACATGGACTTTTTGATCTGACTGTCAAAGTTACCGGAGATCTGGAGGTAGACAGCCACCACACGATCGAGGATACCGGAATCGTGCTGGGGCAGACCATTGCAAAAGCATTGGGAGATAAAAAAGGAATCAAGCGGTATGGACATTTTATGCTTCCGATGGATGAGGTGCTGGTGCTTTCGGCAATCGACCTTTCCGGAAGACCATATCTGAATTTTGGCGCCACATTTACCTGTGACAAATTAGGAGAACTGGACACGGAGATGGTAAAAGAATTTTTCTATGCTGTTTCCTACAGCGGTGCAATGAACCTGCACCTGAAAGTCCTGGATGGCGGCAACAACCATCATATGGCAGAGGCGTTATTTAAAGCATTTGGAAAAGCGCTTGATATGGCTGTATCCGAAGAACCACGGATGAAAGAAGTGTGGTCTACAAAAGGCAGTCTGTAAAAAGATAAAAGGAGTTTCTCGTATGAGTTATAAAAGATTGATTCCCTGCATTTTTATCCTTGGAGGGAAGGCGGTAAAATGGTTTGATGACCAGACAGTTGTATCTGAAGATGTGATCGCGCTGGCAAAAGAGTACAGCGATAACGGGGCGGATGAACTTCTGGTATTTGACCTGTCAAGTACGGACCAGGATCATGATGAGTCCATTGAACTGATGAAAAAGATCAACCGCGTGATTCGGATCCCGATGGTTGCCGGAGGAAATGTAAAGCGGCAGGAGGATGTAAAGAAAATCCTCTACACCGGTGCAAAGCGTGCCATGCTGAATTTTTCAAAGCCGGATTCACAGAAACTGATCGAAGAGGTGGCAAAGCGGTTTGGAAAAGAGAAGATCGCGGTGTCACTGAATGACTTTGATACATTATTTAAGCAGCAGCATCTGATCCAGACTTACAGTAGCCAGATTGTATTTATGCACCGTCTGGATCTGAATTCCGTTGTAAATATTACAGATATTCCGTGTGTGGTTGTGACCGATACACTGGAAAAGGAAGAGCTTTTTAAGATCCTGGAATGCCCGGGTGTGAAAGGACTTTCTGGAATGTATGTGAGTCAGAGAGAAATCAATTGTGCTGATTTCAAAGAAGAGTGCAGCCAGAAAGGAATTCGTATGACATCCTTTGAGAGTCTGATGGATTTTTCCGAATTTAAATTAAATTCCGATGGATTACTTCCGGTTGTCACACAGCATTATAAGACGTCCGAAGTGCTGATGGTGGCATACATGAATCAGGAGGCATTTGAAAAAACAGTGAAAACCGGACGGATGACCTATTTCAGCCGGAGCAGACAGAGTCTCTGGACAAAAGGCGAGACATCCGGACATTTTCAGTATGTCAAATCTCTGACCATCGACTGTGACAAAGATACCCTGCTTGCAAAAGTCGATCAGGTAGGAGCGGCATGTCATACCGGCAATCCGACCTGCTTCTTCCAGCCAATCGTAGGGGATCAGTATGAAGAAATCAATACGCAGCAGGTATTCGAGAGCGTGTATCATACGATCATGGATCGCAAAGAGCATCCAAAGGAAGGATCTTACACGAACTATCTGTTTGAAAAAGGTATTGATAAAATTCTGAAGAAGGTTGGAGAAGAGGCTGCCGAGATCATCATTGCGGCGAAGAATCCGAACCAGGAAGAAGTCAAATATGAAATGTGTGATTTCCTGTATCATATGATGGTGCTGATGGCAGAACGGGGGATCACCTGGGATGACATCATGGAAGAGATGGCAAAACGGTAAAAATTGCATATGTGAAAAGATGTGGGACATATACTGAGGTAGAGGTATATGTCCTTTTTGTTTGTCTGAAATTGGGAAAGAACTTTCTGGTAAATGAAAAGAACTACCTGCCAAAGATGCGCACTCGCGCAAAGAAGAATGTTGCAAGTAACTGCGTTCGGCGTAGAATGCACCGAGGCACATTCATTTTAATTGGATGCTTTAGCAGAAGGGAGAGATTGGAATGAACGAATCACAGGAACGCCGCGAGGAGTTGCTTAGGATGTCACGTCAAAAATGGAGAAAAGGCAGTATCCCGGCGGTGCATCCAAGGTATCAGCATGTATACAGGGGATTATATGGAGAACATTCTTCAGAAGAAAATGGCGGAAGCAGTTTCTTTGCACGGATGTTTATCAGTTTCCTTATCTTTGGGATGTTTGTGGCGGCAGATTATACAGGAGAGAAAATCTGGAAATATACGCCCTCACAGATCGTGTCACAGATTGAGTACCAACCGGATATTATGACTGGGAACTGGTAAGAGAAGATAGGAAAGCAGTTCTATGGAGGAGACGGACTTGTAGAAAATACAATCCGCAATATCAGAGAGCTTGCAAAGAAGGGAATGCGTGAAACGGATAAGACGATCATCCAGATCATAACAAGGTAACATATTGACAAAGTAATATGAACAGGAACCATAAATGTAGAAATTGTGTATTTTTACCAAAAAAACACCACATATGGTTAAATTTGTGCTATAATTAAAAATAATCAAACAAAAGATGAATGGAACTCCTAAATTTAATGTTTCATACATTTTATTAATGCAATTGTTAATGCGAAGAAGAATTTTTTGAAAACTTCAAAAATTAACATACAACTTATAGTCTATTTACGAGAGGAGGATCAATTATTGAAGTTTAGGAACAAATTTATATCAAAAAGGATCGGGACAAAGACACTGGCAAGTCTTCTGGCATTTGGAATGGCTCTTGGTTCGCCAATGGCGGTATTTGCCGATGATGGAGAAACGGCCGTTGTGGCAGAGAATACAGTGCAGGCAAAAAAGACAGATGGATCGGAAGTATTTGTGAGTGTATCTGATTATGTACGGGGAATGATGGAAAGAGGAGCAGTCAGGCTGAATGATGAAACCGGCTATCTGGAAGATACCTCGACTGGTCAGAAAGTGGATCCGGAGACAGGAGAACGCCTGACAGAGACACCGGATGTTCCGGAGACACCAGTCATACCGGACACCCCTGGAAATCAAGAAAATCCAGAGACTCCGGAAACCCCGGAGAATCCAGAAATTCCAGAGGCTCCAGAAAAACCGGAT
>NZ_JAQFCE010000019.1:0-28354 GCF_027690675.1 Bariatricus sp. TF06-38A | reverse complement strand
AAAGCCGGATACACCGGAAAATCCAGAGACACCGGAAAAACCAGAAACTCCAGAAAAGCCGGATACACCGGAAAATCCAGAGACACCGGAAAAACCAGGCACTCCGGAAAATCCGGATAGCCCGGATTCCGGCAAATCCGATTCCAAAGATCCGATTCAGAAACCGGATACTGATAAGGCAGATTCTTCCGAAGACCGGAAAGATACAAAGACCGACCCAATTCCGGGAAGTGAGATCGACCATACACAGGAGATCAGCAAAGCAGAAGAAGCAGCCGGTCAGAACGAATCAAAAACTGCAGTCAGTAATTCTGAACTGATCAACCGTCAGCAGATTGTGAAGCAGCCAGAGATGGTAGAGGATTTCCGTTTCTGGACTGTGGCAAGAAAATATGCATTTGCCAGAACAGCGATCAATGTACGGGAGGAAATTCCGGAAGCTGCAGATGGCAGGGCAGATACTTCCGAGGAAGCCAAAGAAGCAGAGCTTGAAGCGGCAAAAAAAGATGCAAAAGAGCTGAGAGCCGGATTTGATATAGAGAATCAAAAATACAACACGAAAAAAGTGAAACGTACAAAAACGGCAAAAGGTGTAAAAAAATCTACACAGATCAAACTGACCGGACTCAACATTTTTTCATCAGCGAAATTAAAGACAGAGGCGTCGAATCAGACCAATCTGAAAGCTGGAAAAAGAGCTGAAGCAGCAAGGCAGGCTGAGAAGGATCTGCAGAAGCAGAAAGAAGAACAGGCGGCAAAAGTGACTGCTGACCTGGCAGCACAGCAGATGGAAGAAAAGGTCCGCTCGGTCGGAACGATTTCGCAGGACGGGCTTCTTTATATTTTGAAAGAAGAAGACAATGGCTGGTTGTATGTGGAATCCGGTAATGTCAGGGGATTTGTAAAGGCGTCTGAAATTTATACGGAAGATGCGGCACAGGAACTTCTGGATGTCTATCAGACACAGGCCAGGTTAAAAGCTTCCAAAGAAAACAAAGACTATACCGGAATCGAGGGAACCGCAAAGACGGCACAGGCACTGGTAGAGGCTAAAGATAATCAGGCATATACCTATCTCCGTGCGACGGTGAACCAGACGGTTGCAGATAAAGAACCGGCACTGGTAAGCGAACAGGTAGATACTGATAAAAAAGGAATCCTGGATATTCAGGAGGAGAAGAATGCGGATTCCAGAGTTGTCGGAACAATGACAGCAGGAGAGCTCTGCTACATTCTCGCAGATGAGGATTCAGACTGGGTTTATGTAGAATCCGGAGATGTCAGAGGCTTTGCGGAAAAGAAGTATTTGAAATCAGACGCTGAAACCAAAGCACAGGTGACAGAAAGAGGAGCTGATGCCTATTCAATGGCAGAGGAAAACATGGATCCGGAAGATAATAAAGCTCTTTACTATACGCTGACTTCTACAAAAGAAGGAACGCCGAGTGGTGAAATCCGCCAGTCAATGATTGAATATGCATCCCAGTTTGTCGGTAATCCTTATGTGTGGGGCGGAACCAGTCTGACAAACGGAGCAGACTGTTCCGGATTTGTACAGCAGATTTACAAGGCTTACGGATATGATCTTCCACGTGTTGCCGAGGATCAGAGCCAGTATGGAACCAAGATTCCAGTAGAAGACGCACAGCCTGGAGACCTGATCTTCTATGCAAAGAACGGTTATGTATATCATGTTGTGATGTATGCCGGAGATGGAAAGACCATCGAAGCTGCAAATGAAGATGTTGGAATTATTTACGGAACTGTTTACGACAAAGATGCAGTATGGGCGACCCGGATTCTGGACGATAATTATGCCGTCGCAGGTGGAGGAATCGGCGAGGTTAATGCAACGCAGGAGATGTACGGAACGGATCTTGGCAATTTTACGATTACATATTACTGTGCATGTGAAATCTGCTGTAACAAAGCAGACGGGATCACAGCAACCGGAACTCCGGTCATTGAGGGACAGACCATTGCGGTGGATCCGAGTGTAATCCCTTACGGAACAAAAGTCATCATCGGCGGACATGTATTTACTGCTGAAGACTGTGGTGGTGCGATCAAGAAAAACCACATTGATGTCTATGTAAACAGCCATGAAGAAGCACTTGCTCTCGGCGTGACGAATGCAGAAGTTTATCTGGCTAAATAAAAATTAAGCGAAGGATAATTTGTTCTTTCGGAGTTTATCTAAAGCCATAAAAACAGGGAAATGTTCTGACGTAAAATATGTCAGGACATTTCCTTTTTCTCATTTTTCCAAAATATTTTCCGAAAGAAATTACTCTCTGAGTTTGAAAAATTTTATCAGAAATATTTTTAATGAAATATGGACGGTTTTGTCAAAGAGTAGTAAAATAAAAATGTCGCGTTTCGACTAAAAGGACTGCATTTTACAGAATTTGTAAGAAGGAGCAACAGATTTTGAAATATAGAAATATACAGGTAGCAAAAATGACAGGAGCAAAAATTCTAGCAGGATTACTTGTTTTCGGACTTACTTTCAGCGCTCCGGCAACAGCTTGGGCGGCAGAGGGCGGCCTTACAGAGGTTACTTCTAATGGATCAGAAAATGGAGAAAAATTACAGGCAAAATCCATTGATGGGCGTGATACACTTACAGAAGTATCAGATCTTGTCCTGGAGATGATTCATAATGAAGAAATAAGATACAATGAAGAGACTGGATATCTGGAAGATACCGGTCTGCGTGATGCAGCGAAAACAGGATGGAAGGTTGATCCGATAACAGGGGATGAAGTAGAAGTAATCCCGGCTAACCCGGATGTGCCGGTTACGCCGGAGCAACCGACAGATCCGGCCAATCCGGATACACCACAGCAGCCTTCGGATGGCAATGTGAACAATGAACAGCAGCCTTCGGAAGACCAGACAGAAGGCTCAGAAGAAAACAAAGCGCAGGAGCAGGAAAAAAATGCGCAGGATAGCGAACACAAGATGACCAATGAAGAACTGGTCAAGAGACAGCAGATCGTCAGTCTTCCGGAATACGAAGAAGATTTCCGTTTCTGGACAGTTGCGAGAAAATATGCATTTGCAAAGACAAAGATCAGCATACGTGAGGCAATTCCGGAAGATATCAGTGGAGCCGTTGATACTGATCGGACAGAAAGTGATATTCAGGAAGCAACAGCCGATGCTAAAAAACTGTTTCATAAGGAAACTTCTGTAAAGGCGAAGAAATCAAAGACGAAATCTTCTGCGAAAAAGACGAAAACAGCAAAGAAAGTACAGCTTAATACATTTTCTGCCGGGACATTAAAAAACACAGCAGACACTTCGGAAAAGAAGTCATCCTTAAACTCTGATACTGCCGTAGCATTGCAGGATGATACTTTAAATGCGTCCCTTGCATCCCGGCAGTTGGCCGAAAAGGTGCGTTCTGTCGGAGAAATTTCACAGGATGGACTTCTCTACATTCTGAAAGAAGAAAAGAATGGATGGCTGTATGTAGAATCCGGAAAGGTCAGAGGATTTGTAAAAGAATCCGAGCTTTATACCGGAGATGCAGCACAGGTACTGTTGAGCGGATACCAGAAGCAGGCAAAAAAAGCTACAAAAAAAGCCAAGAGTGCATATACTGGAATCGAAGGGACAGCATCTCTTGCAAAAGAAACGGTTCCGGCAAATGAAAATCAGGCATTTACCCATGTACGTGCAACCGTAAATCAGACACTGGCTACGAAAAAATACGCACTGGCAGATGCATCAAAGTCGGATGGAACTGTAGCAATCCAGGAAGAGGCAAATGGACAGTCACGTGTGATCGGAACCATGTCCCAGGGTAATCTGTGTTATATCCTTGCGGATGCAGAGAAAGACTGGATCTATGTAGAATCCGGGGATGTCCGTGGCTTTGTCTCTAAAGAGGCTGTTCAGACTGGAGATGAAGTAAAAGCGCAGGTAGAAGCAGCAGGCGAAGGTGCTTACCAGACAGCTACAGAACTGATCGCACCGGAAGATAACCAGGCACTTTATTATAGCTATGCTTCTGTAAAGCCGGGAACACCGGGGAATGCGATCCGCCAGGCAATGCTGGATTTTGCCACACAGTTCATTGGCAATCCTTATGTATGGGGCGGTACAAGCCTGACAGAAGGGGCAGACTGCTCCGGATTTGTACAGCAGATCTATAAGAATTTTGGCTATAATCTGCCAAGAGTAGCCGAAGATCAGAGCCAGTATGGAACCAAGATTCCGGTTGAAGACGCACAGCCGGGGGATTTGATTTTCTATGCAAAAGACGGTTATGTCCATCATGTTGTGATGTATGCAGGAGACGGAAAGACCATCGAAGCTGCAAATGAAGACCAGGGAATCATTTCCGGAACGGTATATATTCCGGAAGCTGTCTGGGCAACCAGAATCCTGGAAGAAAATTATAATCTGGAAGGCACGGATGTGAACGAACAGAACGCTACAGCCGAACAGTATGGAGACAGTATCGGAGAATATACCATTGATTATTATTGTTCCTGCGAGACTTGCCGTGCGAAGGCAAGCAAGGTCAAAGCAACCGGAACTCCGGTTGTTGAAGGGCAGACCATTGCGGTTGACCCGGATGAGATTCCGTATGGAACAAAGGTGATCATTGACGGACATGTATTTACTGCTGAAGATTACGATACTTCCGGCAAAGAAAAACATATCAGTATCTATGTCAATGAGCATGAGACTGCACAGAAGCTGAATGAGAAGAAGGCAGAAGTACATCTGGTGAAATAAAGACAATCAAAAAAAGAAATATTAAACAAGAAAAACTTCGGATCACTGGCGAAAATCCAGAATATCCGAAGTTTTTTGCATGTCTACACTATTCAGACAACAGGCGCAGATTCTGGCTGAAATCCGCCGAAGGGATGTGCATTTTGTGAAAGATGTCCGCATGCTATGAATATTTGTGCAAAGTATATGCCGGAGGAAAAAACGGTATCTTCCAGTCACAGGGCATCCTGCTGGATGATGGATGAACGTGCCGCAAAGGGAGGTGTTGCACTTGCCTAGCCAAAAGAAAATCTTAGAAGTTAAAAATTTGAAAAAATATTTTCCGGCTACTCAAAAACAACAGTTAAAAGCTGTTGATAATGTGTCATTTGATATTTACGAAGGTGAGACGCTGGGAATTGTTGGTGAATCCGGATGTGGGAAAACAACCTGTGGAAAAACCTGTCTTGGAATGTATCCGGTAACAGATGGAGAGGTTCTGTTTCACGGGAAGAACATTCATACCATGTCAAAGAAAGAACGGTTTGCATTTACAAAACGTGTGCAAATGATTTTCCAAGATCCGTATGCTTCTCTTGACCCACACCAGAAGGTTTATGATATAATAGTAGAAGGAATCCAGATTCACGGGATGGCGAAGAACAAAACGGAAGAAAAGAAGATGGTAGCGGAACTACTTGAGATGGTTGGATTGAATGCAGAGCATGCAGCGAGAAATGTCCACGAGTTTTCAGGTGGGCAGCGTCAGAGGATTGGAATTGCCAGAGCACTTTCCGTTAATCCGGAATTCTTGTTTTGTGATGAGCCTATTTCAGCATTGGATGTTTCGATACAGGCACAGATTATAAATCTGCTTATGAAATTACAGAAAGAAAAAAAGTGTATGTAACAGAGGAGAAAGAAAAATGAAGTACGATTTTACAAGTATTATTGACCGGAAAGGAAAAGATGCTCTTGCAGTGGATAGCCTTCCAAATTTGCTTGGGCCGGGGAAAAAAGTAGAAGTAAGAGAAGGGCTGGATTACATTCCGATGTGGGTTGCGGACATGAATTTTCCGGCACTCCCGAAGATCACCGAAGCGATCATTGAAAGAGCGAAACATCCGACCTATGGATATTTTATTACCAGAGATGAATATTACAACAGCATCATCAAGTGGCATGAAGAACGGAATCATGTGACCGGACTGAAAAAAGAACATATCGGTTATGAGAATGGAGTTTTAGGCGGCGTGGCAAGTGCACTTCACGCGGTCTGCTCACAGGGTGACAATGTCCTTGTCCATGCACCGACTTACATAGGATTTACCGGCACACTGAATAATAATGGCTACCATATCATCCACAGTCCGCTGAAAAAGGACGAAGAAGGCATCTGGCGGATGGACTTTGAGGATATGGAAGAGAAGATCGTGAAAAACAAGATCCATGCAGCCATTTTCTGTTCACCGCACAATCCGACCGGTCGTGTATGGGAGCGCTGGGAAATCGAGAAAGCAATGGAAATCTATAAAAAATACGATGTGACCGTCATTTCCGATGAAATCTGGTCCGATATTATTTTATATGGAAACGAGCATATCCCAACCCAGTCTGTATCTGAAGATGCAAGAAACAGAACGATTGCTTTATACGCACCGTCAAAGACCTTCAACCTTGCCGGACTGATCGGAAGCTATCATATTATATACAACAAACGCCTGAAAGACAGAGTTTTAAAAGAGTCCTCCCTCTGCCATTACAATTCGATGAATGTGCTGTCCATGCATGCACTGATGGGTGCGTATACACCGGAAGGACAGGAATGGGTAGGCGAGCTTCGAGAAGTGATCGGGGAAAATGTCGCTTATGCATGTGATTATATCGACAAACATTTTGAAGGTGTTTCCGTAACCAGACCGCAGGGAACCTATATGCTGTTTGTTAACTGTGAAGAATGGTGCAAGGCACATGATAAGAGCCTGGAAGACGTTCTGAAGATGGGATATGAAGCAGGTGTGTTCTGGCAGAACGGAAAGCCATTCCATGGTGAATGGTATATCCGTATGAACCTTGCACTGCCGACATCCAGAGTGAAAGAAGCATTTGACCGTCTGGATAAATATGTATTCAATGCTTAAAATGCATACAATAAAGGAGGAAAATAAAAATGGAATTAGTAAAAGAGCTGCCGGAGATTTTTGAAGAATTCGGACAGCTGGATACACGAATTGCTGCATTTTTAGAGATGATCTAGGATTTAGAATGTATCAAATTTAAAAGAATGTGTCCCGGTATTCTGAAAAAGTGGATGGGATTCTAACAGATTTATGTTATAATAGAAATTAACAGGCAGGGAACAGGCATCAGTCTGTTCCCTGTGTATATTTACAGGTATATGGAGAATATACCGGAATTTTTTCAGAGAGCAGCTAAGACTGAGACGAAGCCTTTGAAAAAATTTTACCAGATTGAATAAAATAAGAGAGGTACTGAATATGACAATCGAAGAACGCGCAGCAAAAGCTGCAGATTTAAAAACTGCCGGAGCATGCAACTGTTCCCAGGCAGTGGTAAAAGTATTTGAAGATAAGCTTTCATTGGACGATGAGACACTGATGAAATTAACCGCAGGCTATGCAGCTGGAATGGGATGTCTGGAAGCAACCTGCGGGGCACTCATAGGAGCTGTGATGACCGCCGGAGTCCTGACAGACGGAGCCGGAACGCCTCGTTATTCCAAAGAAATCCTTGCAAAGTTTCAGCAAAAATGCGGAGCAACGATCTGTAGGGAGTTGAAGGGCGTCGGCACAGGAAAGGTACTCTGTGAATGTCCGGAATGCGTAAGAAATGCGGTGCTTGCACTAGGAGAAGTAATGGGGATTGAATAAATAAAACGATACGAATACGGAACACATCCCCATTTGTGCTATACTTAAGCTAACAAAGTGTTTAGGACATGGTTTCAAAAAGAGGAGGAATACTATGGTAAATTTCTATGTGTATTCTTTTAGTATAGCAGCAATTCCACTACTTTTGGGTGTTTTACTGATCTGGTTTGGGAAAAAGCTGTGGAAGAAAGCAAATGCTGAAAATGCCAAATATCAGCAGCGCTATTCAGGACGCACCACGCTGCGTGTGATCGGTGTGGAGAAGCATGAACGGGAGGAAAGGGATTCTAATGAATCAGGTGAAATCATTTATGTCACCAGCTATACCCCGATTTATGAGTATATGGTAAATGGTCAGAGATATGAATATCACACACGTCTGGGAAGCTCGATCGATCAGTATCCTGTCGGAAAGGAATATCCAGGATATTATGATCCGGAGAATCCGAAGGATGTGACGGAAACTTTAAAAGACATAACAGGTGGAGGAAGTCATTTCCTGAGTCTGATTTGTTTTGTAATTGGGGGAGTGGCGATTTTGCTTGGAATGGTGAGAGTATGGTCGGTTATAGCATTACTGTGAAAAAGTTCTGGATGTGAAGCCAATAAAGATAAATTCACAGGAAAAAGAAATTGAAAAAATGAATCTGATTTAGGTGTAAGATAAACAATATTTTGATATTAGGTGCTAATTTGGTTTTTTGCTGGATTAGCACCTTTTAATATTTTAAAATTACAGAACGAAAAATCAAATTAAACATTGACAAACCTGACCTTCATCCCTATAATGCCTACATCAAAAAGGAAAAAGGATTTGATTAACTGATCGGTTGATTGAAAAAGGTGTAACAATATGATTTTAGATATGTTTAGTGAAGAAGATATAAAAGTTGTTGTGTCTTATCTGCCTGTGTGGGAATTTTTCTTTTCGATGCACGTACTTTCCAACCCAGAGCATCATGTATCCAGACAAAAATGGGTGCAGTCAAAAGAACAGTGTTTACCAGAACTGGTAAAAGAAATCCGTAATCTCAAAACTTTGACAAATGAATGGATTTTAATTATTGATTCGGAAAAATGGAGTGAGATCCGACAAATGGAAATTATCGAAATGATTCGTTATTTTCGAAAAAAGAATATATACCAGTGGAATCATTGGGTAAAGGAAACAACTGGTAATGAAATGACCAGGAAAGAGCGTGACAGAATATTAAATGTTATGGAAGCGTATTATGAAACCGTATTTCGTAAAGAAGAAATGATTTTACGACCTTATCTCATAAGAGTAATTCAGAATGAAAAACGAAAATGTCAGGCAGAAGGATTGTGGAATTGGATCGGAAAAATCCATACACGTCTGCAGGTTGAAGAAACCGAAGTCATTTATCTGAAAAACCATGAATTTAAGTATAAGAAAAAAGAGCTGAATACGGTATTTCTTACAGTCAGTACTTTTGTATATCCTCATTTATGGCTTTTTAAGCACAGGCAGGAACTGGAAGTGGTAAAAGGAGTTATTGTTGAATCAATCGAGAGTGATATTCCGGAAGACTTGGTGCAAATATTTAAAGTACTCGGAGACAAAACGCGATTACGGATTATCAAGCTTTTGATGCAGAATGTCTGTACCACACAAGAACTGGCGCAGAAATTGGAAATCAGCGAAGCGGCAGTGTCGAAGCATCTGCAAATCATGTGGAAAGCAGATCTTGTTCATAAAAATAAAAAAGGATTCTTCGTAGAATATGAATTTAAAGAAGATATGATTAACTACATTCCTTACAAATTTTACGAAATGATAACTATCTAGAAGGGGGGCAAATAGATGTGGCAGGTAATATTTTCAACATATCATAAAAACAGGATTGGGATTCTGAGGGCAGTTCCATGGTCATTTATGGTATCACGCGTGATAACGGGAGTTACTCAGATTATCTTTCCATATTTTGTATATCGCTATTTTATGCATGGAAATTTAAACAATGAATTCAGCAAATATGTAAATGGTGCAGATTATATCACTTATATTGTACTGGGATCTGCGTTAAATGTTCTGGCAGTTGCAACGCTCATGAATATCGGAAGGGCATTGATTACAGAATTAAGAGAAGGCACACTGGAAATGCTGTTGTTATCGCCCGCACCAAGGAGTGAATACTTTCTTGGATGTCTGCTGGAACAGACGACACGGGCATTTCTGGAGTTTGGAACTGTGCTCATTGTCGGGGTACTGTTCGGAGCAAAATTAAGTTATTTTCTTTCCGCCCGGGCATTGATTACGATTTTACTGGCAATACTAAGTTTTTTTTGTATGGGAATTTTATTATCTTCCGTTATGCTATATACAAGAGACACTTATCTGACACAGAATACATTATTTGTTACAATGAGCCTGGTATGCGGGATTACCTATCCGATTCAATATCTGCCGGATTGGGTTCAGAATGTAGCACAGATTTTTCCATTGACTCCAGCGGTTACTTTATTTCGAAATGTGGTGATCGGACATGAAAATCTGATCAGCAATCATCTACTGATTGTACAGATTCTTGTTCTGTCCGGCATTTATCTGGTTCTCGGTATGATCTGGTATCAGTCAATGGAGAGGAAACTGGTAGAAAGTATATTTGGATAGATAGGAGAAAAGACATGGACGAACAGAAAATTATAGCTACAAATCTTGCAAAAAATTACGTGATAAAAGAAAGTGCATTGTTCGGTCGAAAAAAGAAAATCGTTTCCGCGGTAAAGGATATCACTTTGGAAATTCCAAAAGGGCAAATCATAGGCGTTCTCGGAATTAACGGCGCAGGGAAAACAACAACAATCCGTATGCTAGCATCGATTATCGCGCCATCCTCAGGAACGCTCACGATGAATGGTGTCGATGCAGTTAAAAATCATCGTTGGGTAAAAGAACGGATCAATGTAATTTCCGGTGGAGAAAGGAATCTGTACTGGCGACTTACTGCTATAGAAAATTTAAAATACTTTGGCAGTTTATATGGCTTGAGTGGTGTTAAATTAAAAGAAAAAATTGCAGAATTATTGAAAATAGTAGGGCTGGAAGAAGCCGAAGATATACCGGTTGAAAGATATTCAAAAGGGATGAAACAACGGCTACAGATTGCAAGAGGACTGATTAACGATCCTGAATATATTTTTCTGGATGAACCAACCCTTGGACTGGATATTGTGATTGCAAAGGAAATACGGACTATGATAAAAGAGTTGGCTCAGGAGGGAAAAAAAGGGGTTCTCCTGACAACACACTATATAAGTGAGGCTGAAGAACTTTGTGATTATATTTATGTCCTGGATAAGGGGCGAATGATTGCACAGGGTACTAAAGAAGAACTAAAAGATTTGTTTGCAAGTGAACCGAAGATGGTTTTGCAGGAACCTGGACTGGAAGAAATATTGATGAAAATTATTTACAGATCAAGAGGAGAAGACAGTGAAGAAAATATTTTTGGTAATAAAAGCAGAAATTGAAAAACAACAGAAACATGATTATCATTCAGCTTTTGTATATTTGTCGCTGCTGATCTGGCCGATTCTTGGATTTTTAGAAGTTTATTATACTTACAAACCATTTTCTTTAACCGGTTATATGGGGATTTCTGACAGCAAAGAATTACTGGCTTTCTTAGGAACCGGATTTATGTCCTATACATGCTTCTGGTCGATGGTACAAAATGCATGGTCGATGGCGAATCAGGAAAGAAAAGGCGGCACTTTGGAAATTACTTTTCTTTCCCCTGCAAACCGTCTGGCTATGATGTATGGGAGAGCACTTGGCGCATTGATTCAGGAAGTATGGATGTTCTGTTGTTTTTGCGTATTCATTTTGGTTTATACAAAAGCAATCCAATTCCACAACATACTGATTTTGCCATTTATTTTTCTTTTGTTGCTACTGTCTTCCACAATCTGGGGTGGAATGTTGAATTCCATTTTTATGTTTTCCAGAGATGCTTCGATCATTATGGATATTTTTGATACACCGATGACATTGTTTTCCGGTTCAAGAATTCCACGGAACTGTTTTCCTTTCTGGGCAAAAATGATTTCACTTGTATTTCCGCTCACATATTGTATTAATATTATTCGATTTGTATTGAATATTGGTGGGAAAGGAAAACAATGGATCTTGAATATCGCCGGCCTGCTGGTTTGTATGTGCATTATGGTAGCTGTTACAGTAGTTTTGACATATCAGGTTGAAAGACATAACAGAGAAACAGGGGAGTTACAGCTTTATTAAAAATTCTCTATTGAGTCGTCAATTAATGTATATTATAATAAGAAACATATACATGCTGATTTCAAACTGATCAGTTTTTATGATAATGAATGGGGATATACCAGTCAGATCTTCCGCCTGATTTCGCATATGTACCAGGTGGACCATGGTGTAAAATAAAACAGATTGTAAATGAAAAAGTAAAACGTATATCAGCAGTAACAGTCAGAAGCCATAAAAGAAAGAGTATCACGTGAACAAGAAGAAACGTAATACTCTTTTTGTTTACTTCAAAATTTCCATTTCTGATCTCAGAAATAAATTTCCTGAAATTGAGACTCTTGTTAATAGTGGAAATCCTGTGTATTTAACTAAAAACGGATATGGCGCTAATTCGTTGGGTGGCGGCTTTTGTATTTGCGATAAGTGTTATGATAACAACAAGAAGCTTGCTGGTTTATGTTGCCGTATGAGGCAGAGGATTATGCGGAAAATTTGATCTCTCAGGTGTGAAAAAACGATGAAAAAATAGAACAACAGGAGTTTGATACGACTAAAATAGTTGATTTTCTCACTTAAACAAGCTATTATTAAAAGTAATTGTCTTAATAAAATACCTGTTTCAAATTCATCGTTTACAGTATTATATAATATGCTAAAGTATCGCTGTAATCGCATTCAGTCGTAAGCATTCGCATACAATTCTTACGACAGAAAAACAGTCGTAAAACGGTAAAAAATGGGGGGAATTTTGGGGACATTTTTTTTCAAAAAACGGTAAAAAATAAAGTGGTTTTAAAATTAAAAATATTATAAATTGTAAAATTTCTACACTTAAAATTGTGTAAAAATCACAAATAAACAAACTAAAAACGGAGGAAAAATGAGGAAATTAGCATTAGATGATGATATTTTACTGAATATAGAGAAACCTGCCCGCTACATTGGTCATGAGGTCAATTCAGTAATGAAAGATAAAAATGCGGTGGATATAAGGTTTGCAATGTGTTTTCCGGAGGTATATGAGGTTGGTATGTCCCATCTGGGAATCCAGATTCTGTACGATATGTTCAACCGCCGGGAGGATACCTGGTGCGAGAGAGTCTACTCTCCATGGATTGATCTGGACAAGATCATGCGCGAAAAACACATCCCGCTCTTTGCCCTGGAATCTCAGGACCCGGTAAAGGATTTTGACTTTCTTGGCATCACATTACAGTTTGAGATGTGTTACACCAATGTACTGCAGGTGCTGGATTTATCCGGTATTCCACTTCACAGTGAAGACAGAACTTTAGAAGATCCATTTGTCATTGGTGGTGGACCATGTGTTTACAATACAGAACCACTGGCAGAATTTTTCGATATGTTCTATATCGGAGAGGGCGAAGTGGTTTATGATGAGCTTCTGGAAGCATACAAAAAGTGGAAGAGAGCCGGAAAAAGCCGGAAAGAATTTCTGGAAATGGCAGCAGAGATCGAGGGAATTTACGTTCCTTCTTTTTATGATGTCACTTACAAAGAAGACGGCACAATCGAATCTTTCCTGCCAAACAATCCGCATGCAAAGGAAAAAATTAAACGAGTAGTTGCGGCAGATATGAGCCAGACAACCTATCCGTTAAAGCCGGTTGTCCCGTTTATCAAGGTTACACAGGACAGAGCGGTTCTGGAGATTCAGCGCGGCTGTATCCGTGGATGTCGTTTCTGTCAGGCGGGAATGGTTTACCGTCCGACACGTCCGCGTGATATCAATATGCTCAAAGAGACGGCACGTGCAATGCTGAAGAATACGGGACATGAAGAGATCACCTTAAGTTCTTTAAGTTCCAGTGATTACAACGAACTGGAAGAGATCGTCACCTTCCTGATCGATGAGTTCCACACACAGGGCGTCAACATTTCCCTGCCGTCCCTTCGTATCGATGCATTTTCTTTGGATGTTATGAGCAAGGTGCAGGATGTGCGTAAGAGCAGTCTGACCTTCGCCCCGGAAGCCGGAACACAGAGGATGCGTAATGTAATCAACAAAGGTCTGACGGAAGACGACATTTTAAATGGTGCAGGACAGGCTTTTGAAGGTGGATGGACGAAGGTCAAGCTCTATTTCATGCTTGGACTTCCGACCGAAACCCAGGAAGATATGGAAGGAATTGCTGTTCTTGCAGATAAAGTAGCACGCCGGTATTATGAAATTCCGAAGGATCAGAGAAATGGAAAATGTCAGATCACGGCAAGTAGTTCCTTTTTTGTACCGAAACCATTTTCACCGCTTCAATGGGCGACCATGCAGCCGATGGAAGAATATATCCGCCGTGCAGGAATTGTACAGGAAGCATTCCGCAACCAGCTGAACCGCAAGAGTCTGCGCTACAACTGGCATACCGCCGAAGTAACCGTTCTGGAAGGCGTCTTTGCCCGCGGTGACCGGAAGGTCGGAAAGGTTCTGGAAGAGGCTTACCGTCTTGGCTGTATTTACGATGCGTGGGATGAGTATTTTGATTATGATAAATGGCTGCAGGCCTTTGAAAATACAGGTGTAGACATGGATTTCTATAATCTCAGAAAGCGTGAATTAGATGAAATCTTCCCATGGGATTTCATCAATTGTGGCGTGACAAAATCTTTCCTTATAAGAGAATGGAAGAATGCAATGGAAGGGAATGTAACCCCGAACTGCCGTGCAAAATGTTCCGGCTGTGGGGCAGCAAGTTACGGAGGAGGTGTCTGCTTTGAAGGCAAGAATTAAATTTCGGAAAAATGGAGTGATGAAGTTCATCGGACACCTGGATATCATGCGGTATTTCCAGAAAGCGATTCGCCGTGCCGAGATTCCGATCGCATTTACCAGTGGTTACAGCCCGCACATGATCATGTCTTTCGCTAATCCACTTGGGGTAGGGCTTACCAGTGACGGGGAATATTTTGATATCGAATTGACCGAGTCAATCGCCAGCAAAGAAGCGGTCAGACGGCTGAATGAACAGATGGTAGACGGCATGGAGATCGTCAGCTTTGTGCAGATCCCGGATGATAAGAAAAGCAAAGGAATGTCAATCGTAGCAGGTGCCGACTATTTATCTTCGGTAAAAAATGGCAGCCTGCCGGAAGATCTTACTGAAAAGCTGGAAGCTTTTTATGCGCAGAATGAAATCTGTGTGGTCAAAAAGACGAAAAAGAGTGAAAAAGAAGTGGACATTCGTCCGATGATCTACAAGCTGGAATGCCGGGACGGAAAGATTTATATGCGTGTGGCAGCAGGAAGTGTCCAGAACTTAAAGCCGGAGCTGGTCACAGAAGCGTTTGTCCACTATCTTGGTATGGATGCGGAGGAAGTGACCTTTACCCACCACAGACTGGAAACTTTTGCGGAATCCGAAAACACGGAGGGCAAGATGATTCTGGTTCCACTGGATGCGCTTGGAACGGAGATTGTATAGATGGAACGAAAAGTACTCCTTACGGAATGCATGAACCGCCGGGTGCTTGCAGTTTTAGAGAATGAGAAAGTAACGGAATTTCACTTTGGCAGTAGCGGAGAAAAAAAGAGCTGCCGCCTGGGTGAAATTTATGTCGGAAGAGTACGGAAAATCCTTCCGAATATCGGTGGCGCATTTGTTGAAATTGCAAATGGTGAGCAATGCTATTTTGCGCTGGATGGAAAATATACCCCGGTTTTCACCAATAAGATTGGAAAGAAGCCACTTGTGATCGGTGATGAACTTCTGGTTCAGGTGGAGAAAGAAGCAGTGAAAACCAAGCAGCCTGTCGTGACCGGGAACTTAAATTTCACCGGGCAGTATGTAGTACTGACTTCCGGCAATCGTACCATTGGTGTATCCGGTAAAATCCACGGTGTCAGGAAAGAAGAACTGCAAAAGCTGGGACAGGACTATATAGACTGTGATTTCGGATTGATTTTCCGGACAAATTGTGTGGAAGCAGAAGAAACACAGATCCGTGCCGAAATTGACAAACTGGCAGAGAACTATCACAGAATCGTAGAATATGGCAAGATGCGGACCTGCTTCAGCTGTCTGCAGAGTGCACCGGATCCGTGCGTACAGGCACTCCGGGATATTTACAAAAAAGATTTGACGGAAATTATTGTAGAGGAAACGGTAGAAGATGGAGCTTTGTATAAAGAAGTTCAGACTTATCTGGAAACGGAAATGCCAGATGAACTTCCGCTTCTCCGTGCGTATACGGATGCGTCTTATCCACTTGTAAAATGCTATAACCTGGAAGGGGCGATCCGAGAAGCCAGACAAGAACGGGTATGGATGAAATCCGGGGCTTATCTGGTGATCCAGCCAACCGAGGCGCTGACTGTAATCGATGTCAATTCCGGAAAATGTCTGAAAAAGAATTCTCATTTTCCGGAGATCAACCGGGAGGCAGCAAGAGAAGCAGTCCGCCAGATCCGGCTCCGCAATATTTCCGGTATCATTATTATTGATTTTATCAACATGAAATCAGCAGAAGAGAAGAAAGAACTTCTTGCGTATCTGCAGCTGGAATTAAAGAAGGACCCAAATCCGGGAAATGTGATTGGAATGACGAAACTGCAGCTGGTGGAAATTACACGAAAGAAAATCCGAAAAACACTGGAGGAAAGTTTACATGGGTAAAAAAGAAGTCAAAACAAATGCAATGCGAATTTTAGACAGAAAGAAAATTTCTTACGAATATCAGACCTATGAATGCGATGAATTCACGGATGGAATTGAAACTGCCGATAAGCTGAATCTGCCTCACGAACAGGTTTACAAGACCATTGTCACAACAGGGAAAAGTGGCGAACATTATGTTTTCGTTCTTCCGATCGAAGCAGAAATTGATTTTAAGAAGGCTGCAAAAGCGGTTGGTGAAAAATCTATTGAAATGCTTCATTTAAAGGAGTTAACACCGCTTACCGGCTATGTGCGTGGTGGATGCACTTCGATCGGAATGAAAAAGCATTTTCCGACGGTCATTGATGCAAGTGCACAGCAGTTTGAGAAAGTCTATGTAAGTGCCGGAAGAATCGGTGCACAACTGACACTTGCACCGGAGGATTTGAGAAAAGCAGCGGATGCTACATTTGCAGATGTAATTCATGCATAGAAAGTTTTCAAAAAAAGAAATTCTATTAGACAAAATGCAAGATTTTCAACAGATTCCAAAAGAAAATCTTGCATTTTTCACGTCAGCGTAATAAAGTAATAACTACATAAGTGTAGAAACATCTGCCCGGTGTTTCTACAGAAAATGCAGGTTTGCCATGTGCAGATCAGAATACATGAATTGAGAGATGGAGGAATACCAACAGATGATTAAGGTAGTGAAATTCGGCGGAAGTTCTCTTGCCGATGCAGTACAGATTAAAAAGGCAGGAAAGATCGTTCTTTCAGAGGAATCAAGACGTTACGTTGTACCGTCTGCTCCGGGAAAGCGTTTTTCCGACGACACCAAGGTAACAGATATGCTGTATCGTTGTTACGGCGCAGCTGTAAAAGAGAAGAAATTTACAGAATTACTCGCTGACATTCAGAAGAGATATCAGGAAATCATTGAAGGGCTTGGAATCACTCTTTCTCTTGACGAAGAATTTGCCACCATCCGTGATAATTTTGCAAAGAAGATCGGAAGAGATTATGCTGCTTCCCGTGGAGAATATTTAAACGGACGTGTAATCGCAGCTTATCTTGGATATGAGTTTATCGATGCGGCAGAAGTGATCAAGTTCGATGAAAATGGGAACTTCCTTTCAGAAGAAACTAACCAGGTACTTGCAGACAGACTTTCAAAAGTAGAGCGTGCCGTGATTCCTGGATTCTACGGAGCACGTCCGGACGGAACGATCCAGACATTTTCCCGCGGCGGATCTGATGTAACAGGATCGATCGTTGCAAGAGCCACACATGCTGATATGTATGAGAACTGGACAGACGTATCCGGATTCCTCATTGCAGATCCCCGTATCATTAAGAATCCAAAAGGAATCGAAGCAATTACTTACAAAGAGTTGCGTGAACTTTCTTATATGGGTGCCAGCGTATTACATGAAGATGCAATCTTCCCGGTTCGTAAAGAAGGAATCCCGATCAACATCCGTAATACAAACGCACCGGAAGAAAAGGGTACTCTGATCGTAGAAGGAACCTGCAGAAAGCCGAAGTATACAATTACCGGTATTGCAGGAAAGCGTGGATTTGCTTCTATTACAATTGAAAAAGCAATGATGAACTCAGAAGTCGGATTTGGCCGCAAGGTTCTTGGTGTATTTGAAGATGAAGGAATTTCTTTTGAACATATGCCGTCAGGAATTGATACTATGACTATCTTCGTTCATCAGGATGAATTTGAAGAACATGAGCAGAAAGTGCTTGCGGGCATCCACCGTGCCGTGAATCCGGATGACATCGAACTGGAATCCGATCTTGCACTGATCGCTGTTGTTGGACGTGGAATGCGTCAGACACGCGGTACAGCCGGAAGAATTTTCTCTGCACTGGCACATGCACATGTCAATGTAAAAATGATCGATCAGGGATCCAGCGAGTTAAATATTATCATCGGTGTGAGAGAGCACGACTTTGAAGCAGCAATCAAAGCAATTTATGATATTTTTGTTAACACTCAGCTGTAAATCTTCAATTCGATCCTTAAATATGGTATAGTACAGGTGTTGGGGAAAACTCCCCTGTACAGAATATTCATACAAGAGAGGATACGAAAATGAATATATTATTTTTCCTGAAGCCAAAAGCAGAAGTGGCATTTGTATATGACTACCACACGCTCAGACAGGCAATGGAAATCATGGAGTACCACAAATACTCATCCATTCCGATGATCAACCGGGAAGGTAAATACGTCGGTACAATCACCGAAGGAGACCTGCTCTGGGGACTTAAGAAGCTGAACATCCTGAATCTGAAAGAAGCAGAAGACATTGCAATCACGAAGATTGCAAGAAGAGCAGATTACCGGCCGGTAAGCGCTGATTCCAATATGGAAGATCTGATGGAAAAAGCGATGGATCAGAACTTTGTTCCGGTCATAGATGACCAGGAGAATTTCATAGGAATTATCACAAGAAAAGACATTATCGGATATTGTTATGAAAAAATTAAAAAAATCGCAAATTAGGGGTTGACTTTGTGCGGTATTCCACTGTATAATACAGAGGTATGCCGCACAACGAGGTTATAAGTCCTGATTTGATCAGACACCGTAGTTGGCGAGTAATGATAATAGGAGGTGCCATATGTACGCAATTATAGCAACAGGTGGTAAACAGTACAAAGTAGCCGAAGGCGATATCATTAAAGTAGAAAAGCTTGGTGTGGAAGCCGGACAGTCTTATACTTTTGACCAGGTTCTCGCAGTAAGTGGTGACGAGCTTAAAGTTGGAACACCAGTAGTAGAAGGTGCAACAGTTGAAGCATCTGTAATTGGTGACGGAAAAGCTAAAAAAGTTATCGTTTACAAGTATAAGAGAAAAACAGGTTACCACAAGAAAAACGGACACAGACAGCAGTATACAGCAGTTAAGATCGAAAAGATCAACGCGTAAGAAGCTGGTGGTTATATGATACGAGTAACCATTTATAAAAATGAAAAACATCAATGTGTAGGTTTCAAAGCACATGGTCATGCAGGATTCAGTGAAGAAGGACAGGATATTGTCTGCGCAGCTGTTTCCGTACTTACGATCAATACTTTGAATGCCATTGAGAAATTTGCGGATGACCGTACAAGCCTTGTATCCGATGAATCCAAAGGACTCATTGACTATCGACTTAAAGGTAATCCGACTCGCGAGGCAAAGCTTTTGCTTGACGCGATGGTTCTTGGTCTGGAAGAGATTGCAGAAGATGAGAACTACAGAGAATATATGGATTTGACATACGAGGAGGTGTAACAACCATGATGAAATTAAACCTTCAGTTTTTCGCTCATAAAAAAGGAGTTGGTTCTACAAAGAACGGTCGTGACTCTGAATCTAAGAGACTTGGAGCAAAAAGAGCAGACGGACAGTTTGTAAAAGCTGGTAACATCCTTTACAGACAGCGCGGAACAAAGATTCATCCAGGAATCAATGTAGGTCGCGGTGGTGACGATACATTATTTGCACTGGTTGACGGTGTTGTTCGTTTTGAAAGAAAAGGAAGAGATAAGAAACAGGTTTCTATCTATCCAGTAGCTGAATAAGCAGATTTAACAGAGGCTTCAAACTTTTTTGGTTTGAAGCCTTGTTTTTAGTCATAAATAAGGAGGACATATTATGTTTGCAGACAGAGCAAAAATATATATCCGATCCGGAAAGGGCGGCGACGGTCACGTCAGCTTTCGCAGGGAATTATATGTTCCGAATGGCGGTCCGGACGGAGGCGACGGCGGTCGCGGCGGTGATGTAATCTTTGAAGTGGACAAAGGTCTTAACACACTGGTAGATTTCCGTCACAAAACAAAATATAAAGCACAGGACGGAGAGGAAGGCGGCAAAAAGCGCTGTCATGGTAAGGATGCAAAGGATCTGATCCTGAAAGTTCCTGAAGGGACAGTTATCCGTGAAGCAGAGACCAATAAAGTCATTGCCGATATGTCGGGCGAGAACCAGCGCCAGATTATCTTAAAAGGCGGTAAGGGCGGTCTTGGAAATATGCATTTTGCAACCTCTACCATGCAGGTTCCGAAGTATGCACAGCCGGGAAAGCCTGCACAGGAACTCTGGGTGAATCTGGAACTTAAGGTGATTGCAGACGTTGGGCTTGTAGGTTTCCCGAATGTTGGTAAATCCACATTCCTTTCCCGTGTAACCAATGCGCAGCCAAAGATTGCAAATTATCATTTCACAACACTCAGCCCGAACCTTGGAGTTGTAGATCTGGAAGGTGCAAAGGGATTTGTTATTGCAGATATTCCGGGACTGATTGAAGGAGCATCAGAAGGTGTCGGACTTGGACATGAATTTTTGCGTCATGTTGAACGTACCAAGATGATGATCCATGTTGTGGATGCGGCAGGTATCGAAGGACGTGATCCGGTTGAAGACATTTACAAGATCAACGCTGAACTGGAAGCCTATAACAAAGAAATTTCCATGCGTCCACAGGTTATTGCAGCAAATAAGGTTGACCTGATCTATTCCGAAGATGAAGATCCGATCCAGAGACTGAGAGATGAGTTCGAGCCAAAAGGAATCAAGGTATTCCCGATTTCCGGTGTGACCGGAGAAGGGCTTTCTGATCTTCTTTACTATGTAAATAATGAACTTCAGAAGTTGGATGACAAGCCGATCGTATTTGAACAGGAATATTTCCCGGAAGAAGAGATCATCCACATGGATCTTCCATATACCGTGGAAAAAGAAGACGATATATTTGTAGTAGAGGGACCAAAGATCGAAAAGATGCTTGGTTACACCAATCTGGATTCCGAGAAGGGATTTGCTTTCTTCCAGAAATTCCTGAAAGAAACCGGTATCCTTGAACAGCTTGAAAATGCAGGTGTTCAGGAAGGCGATACTATCCGTATGTACGGTCTTCAGTTTGAATATTACCGTTAGAAAAGAACATAATTTCAGAAAGGAGAAGTTTTATGACTTCCAAACAGAGAGCTTATTTAAAGAGCCTTGCGATGACGATGGATCCGATCCTTCAGATCGGTAAATCCAGCGTAACACCGGAACTTACCGCAGCTGTTGCAGAAGCGCTTGAAGCAAGAGAACTGATCAAGCTTCACGTTCTTCAGAACTGTGGAGATGATCTGCGTGGAATGGCAGATACCCTTGCAGAGCGTACACGTTCCCAGGTGGTACAGGTTATCGGAAGAAAAATCGTTCTTTATAAAGAGGGAAAAGACGACAAGAAGAAAATCGTTCTTCCTTAATGAGTGGAGTATAGATTATGAGAATCGGTATTATGGGCGGAACATTTGATCCCATCCACAACGGGCATCTGATGCTTGGTGAATATGCATACCAGCAGTTCCATCTGGATGAAGTGTGGTATATGCCAAACGGCAATCCGCCCCATAAATCAAATCCGGAAATACGAAAAGATTTACAGGACCGTGCCGAAATGACACGCCTTGCAATTGAAGAAATCCCGTATTTCCAGATTTGTACCTATGAAATGGATCGAAAGGAAACTTCGTACTCCTATCAGACAATGGAGTATTTTAAAGAGACTTATCCGCAGGATGAATTTTATTTTATCATCGGTGCGGATTCTCTTTTCAATCTGGAAACTTGGAAATGTCCGGAAAGACTTCTGAAAACAGCGGTCATCCTGGCAGCATATCGGGATGATGCAGGAGCGCCGAAAGAAATGCGCCGTCAGATCACATATTTGAAAGAAAAGTATGCATGTGATATCCGGCTTCTCCGTACCCCTGTGATGCCGGTTTCTTCCAGTGAGATCCGGCAGATGATCCGAGGAGGAGAGACAGAAGATCTTCCGATTCCGAAAAAGGTTGCAGATTATATAGATTTGAACAGATTATATCAGGTGAGTGAACATGACGGAAACAATACTTAAGATGCAGAAAAAAGTAAAACGGTACCTGGATAAAGACCGTTATGATCATACGATCGGTGTGATGCATACGGCAGGCTGCCTTGCCATGCGTTATGGTGCCAATATGGAGCAGGCTTTGACGGCAGGACTTTTACATGACTGTGCAAAATGTGTGCCGGCAGATGAAAAGATTAAGCTCTGCGAGAAAAATCATATCGAAATTTCCGATGCAGAGTACAAAAATCCGGGACTTCTGCACGCAAAGCTGGGCGCATTTTTTGCCCGGGAAAAATATGGAATAGAAAATGAAGAGATTCTACGATCGATCGAGTCTCATACAACCGGTCGTCCGAATATGTCTCTGCTTGATAAGATCATTTATATCGCAGATTATATTGAGCCTGGAAGAGATGTTGCACCAAATCTTCCGGAAGTACGTGCGCTTGCATTTGTAGATATCGATGCATGTCTTTACCGTATTCTGGAAGATACACTTGCATATCTTGCCGAAAAAGGTGCAACGTTAGATCCTGCGACAGAAGAGACATTTTTATATTATAAGAACCTGAAAAACAGTGATTCCGAAAAGGAGGACAAAAACTGATGCAGACAATCGAGCAGTCAAGAGAGATGGCAAAACTTGCCTGCGAAGCACTCGCTGACAAAAAAGGCGAAGATATCCGTGTAATTGACATTGCAGGAATCTCTGTGCTTGCAGATTATTTTATCATTGCAAACGGAACCAACGAAAGCCAGGTAAGAGCACTGGTTGACAATGTAGAAGAGACACTCGGAAAAGCAGGATACGAAGTCAAACAGCGTGAAGGCTATGGCCTTGGAAGCTGGGTACTGCTGGACTTTGGCGATATTATCGTACATGTATTCGACAGAGAAAACCGTGTTTTCTATGATCTGGAAAGAATCTGGAGAGACGGAAAACAGGTTGATCCGGAAGAATTATAAAAGAATTCAAAATGAGAATGTGCTTCGGCACATTCTTTTTTAAATGTAAAAAGCAGGGCATGCGCCCTGCTTTTCTGGTACAATTATTCAAGATATATAAGCTTATTCACAAAGTCTTGAGAATGCATCCGCAACAAACTGTACTTTAGTTCCAACAATAACCTGTACAGAAGTTTTTCCAGGTCTAATAACACCTGCAACACCTGCAGATTTGATCACTTTGTCGTTAACTGCAGTCATATCTTTTACTTCCAGTCTCAGTCTTGTTACACAGTTGTCGATGCTTGCAATGTTTTCCTTTCCGCCGCAACCTTCAAGAATCTTTGCTGCGATAGCTGTGAAGTCATCACTTGCCAGTTCTACATTTTTTTCTGCTTCCAGATCGTCATCATCTTCTCTACCCGGTGTCTTCAGATCAAATTTCTTGATCGCGAAGAGGAATACGAAATAGAAAACTAAGAATGCTGCGATTCCAAGAGGAATGATGAGCCATATCTTAGCTGCTGCCGGAAGAGAAGCAGAGAAGAATAAGTCCATCGCACCTGCTGAGAACGAGAATCCTGCACGGAATCCAAGTGCAACTGTGATCATTGTGAAGATACCGTAAAGTGCTGCGTAAATTACATAAAGTACAGGTGCAAGGAACATGAATCCGAATTCGAACGGTTCAGTTACACCACAGATGAATGCACAAAGAGCTGCAGAAGCTACAAGTCCGATTGCAACTTTCTTTTTACCCGGTTTTGCACATTTTACCATAGCAAGAGCTGCACCCGGGATACCGAACATCATACATGGGAAGAATCCTGACATGTACATTCCAAGGCTCCAAGATACGTCTGCAGATGTTTCACCGGCCCAGAAGTGCTGTAAGTCACCAAGACCGATGGTATCAAACCAGAATACGTTGTTCAGTGCGTGATGTAATCCGGTAGGGATCAGCAGTCGGTTGAGGAATGCATAGATACCGGCTCCTACAACATCCAGACCAACAATACCTTTTCCAAGAGCAACAAGTGCACCGAAAAGTAATGGCCATACGAATAATAAAACAACAGATGCAAGAATAGAAACAACTCCTGCAATAATTGCTACACAGCGTTTTCCACTGAAGAAAGCCAACCAGTCCGGAAGCTTTGTGTTTTTGAATCTGTTGTAGCACATTGATCCGATGATACCTGCGAGAATACCGATAAACGGGTTTTCAATTTTGTCGAATGCAAGTGTCTTTGTTGCGCTGTCTGCGATAGAAGGCATGATCGTTGTAACAAATCCTGTTGCAAGAAGTGTTTTCATCATAAGCCATGAAGCAAGAGCTGCAATACCGCCGGTACCGTCATTCTTTTCAGACATACCGACACCAACACCGATTGCAAAAAGAATTGCCATGTTGTCGATCAAAGCTCCACCTGCTTTTACTAAAAACAGACCGATCAGATCTACTGCACCCTGGATGTCTCCACCCTGCATCGTAGCCGGACATAACCTGTATCCAATACCCATGAGGATACCACAGATCGGAAGAATAGCTACCGGGAGCATTAACGCTTTACCAAGTTTTTGTAAGAATTTCATCTTTTCTCCTCCTTAGAAATAAAATAAAAGTATACACTAAACTGGACCATTCCAGTTAGCTTCGATTGAAAAAGCACAGATCCTAGGATAATTTAAGCACAGCATCCTCCAGTGTGACTTCGCCTTTCTTCTGAAGGGCTATTTTTCCATAAGTATCTGTATTACAGATGAGTACCGGAGTAATGGTATTTAATCCGGCTGCCTGGATCTTATCCAGATCAACTTCCATCAGGAGATCTCCCTGTTTTACCTTGTCACCTGCAACAACATGGGGGGTAAAAGGTTCTCCTTTCAGTGTAACGGTATCAAGACCGATATGGATCAGAATCTCTGTTCCCTGGGTGCTTGTCATAGTAACGGCGTGAAGAGTATCAAATACCATACTCACTTTCCCATCTGCCGGTGCATAGACCTTTCCCTCGGAAGGAATGACTGCAAATCCGTCTCCTAATATTTTATCCGCAAAAGTCGAATCCGGAACTTCTGTGATCGGTACGACTTTTCCGTTACACGGGGAGTGGAGTAGATTCCCCTTATTTTTTCCTTTAAATAAACCTAACATGTGATCTCCTTTCCATCTACATAGACGCTTACTATATTCAAATCTTTATCTAAAAGCACAAAATCTGCTTTCTTACCAGCGGAGATACTTCCGACCTCATGGAAAATTCCGATTTCTTTTGCCGGATTTTCAGATGCGCACATGACTGCTGTTTCAAACGGAAGGCCGACTTTCTTAACCACAAAACGCACACAGTCCATAAGATTCGTAGCAGAACCAGCAATTGTTCCATCATGCAGAGTAGCAAGATTGCCTTTTACCTTTACCGGCTGTCCGCCAAGGGTGTAATCTCCATCATCCAGACCAGTTGCTCGCATACTGTCACTGATCAGAATCATACGCTTCGCACCAAACATGGCAAAGGTTGCGCGGATCACAGACGGGTGAATATGTACACCGTCGCAGATCAGCTCTGCATGGCATGTTTCAGAATCCCTAACTGCACCGATTACGCCCGGATTTCTATGATTCAATGGTGGCATTGCATTGTACAAATGGGTTGCATGGGAAGCACCACGCTGAATGGCTTCTTTTGCAGTATCATAATCCGATGCGGTATGCGCAAGGGATATAACCACCTCATCCTTTGCTTTCTCGATAAATTCCATGGCTCCCGGTTCTTCCGGTGCAAGATCCACCAGTTTGATCAGTCCCTTTGCCGCCTTTTGAAGCCGGCAGAAATATTCATAATCACACTGCAGGATATTTTCTTCTGCCTGGGCACCTTTTTTGGAAGCACTGATAAATGGTCCTTCCATATTGATACCAACCAGGTGTGCACCGCCATTGTAGGTGTAATCACCTGCATTTTTCATAACATTTAAAAGCTCGTCTTTAGCAATTGTCATGGTAGCCGGACAGACAGAAGTTACACCGATGGACGCTTCATATTTTGTAATGATATCCAGTGCTTCTTTTGTACCGTCGCACATGTCTGCTCCCATGCATCCGTGAAAATGAATGTCCACAAGTCCCGGAATCATATAAAGTCCCTGGGCATCCACGATCTGGGCATCCTGTTCCGAAAAATCCGAAAAACTTACAAATCTGCCATTTTCTACAACTGCATTCCCGTTCACAAAAGTATGATCTTCTGTATAAATTGACGCATTTTTAATGATCATTTTCAAAGCCTCCGTTCCTTGCAGACATGATTATAAAGGAAGTTTGCTAAGTGCAGCTTCGTCAGCTACCAAAGTCACATCATTATGCAGCTGTAAAACAGAAGCAGGAACCTTCGGTGTGATCGGACCAAAGAAAGCATCTCTTACGATTTCTGCTTTATCTTCGCCACTTGCAACGATCAGGATTTTCTTTGCCTGCATGATCGTCTTGATTCCCATTGTATAAGCCTGTTTCGGAACATCGTCAGCTGAAGCAAAGAAACGTTTGTTTGCTTCGATGGTAGACTGAGTCAGATTTACACAATGAACCTGCTTGTCAAAAGCTTCCCCCGGTTCGTTGAATCCGATATGACCGTTATGACCGATTCCGAGAAGCTGAAGATCTACGCCGCCTAAAGACTGAATCAGATTGGTATATTCCTGGCATTCTTTTTGAGAATCCGGTTCCATTCCGTTTGGAAGGTGTGTATTCTCAGCTGGAATATTCACATGATCAAATAGGTTCTGATGCATGAAATAGTAGTAGCTCTGATCGTTGTCACGGCTAAGTCCTTTATATTCATCAAGGTTTACCGTCATAACTTCTGAGAAATCAAGATCACCTTTGTTATACCATTCCACCAACTGCTTATAAAGACCGATCGGAGTAGATCCGGTTGCAAGCCCCAGAACACAATTTGGTTTCATAATAACCTGTGCAGAAACAATATTGGCAGCCTTGCGGCTCATGTCTACGTAATCTTTTGCTTTGTAAATTCTCATTTTTATCCTCTCTCCATTCCATAAATATTAAACGCCACGATTCTTTATACAATTTGCATATATCACAGCAAGTTGTATTAGTACATATACACATCCTAACCAATGCACACACTTCTGCCTACAAAAAATTTAGCGTTTTACCGAATTACATTGAAATTGGTGAATATTCTTCTAGCTAAATTCATGATATTATTATAACAAAAAAATCAAGATTACCCATGTAAAAAACTACGTGAGGTATATAAAAAACAACAAAAACAACAAATATACATAAAAATGTTATCCTTGCTTTTCATATCTTATGGGGATATTGCTGGACAATCTTTGTTTCTAACGGTTTTAAGGATTTCTACTCATTTTGGTTTCCAGGAAAAAGCTGTTTTTATAAACTTCTGATTGAATAAAATCCATTTCCGAAGCAAGGACAGAAAGGGTCTGTTCTACGATCTGGAAAGAATCTGGAGCGATGGCAAACAGGTGGATCCGGAATATCTGTAAATATATTTTCTGGTGTTTTAGAGACTGATACTGGTGATCCGATGCTTTCTGTGTTATAATATATAAGTTATCAGGGAACTTGATTCTGAATCATGGAGGCACAAAGTATGGAACCCATGTATTTGTCAATCCAGCCGAAAAAGACTGGAGAACGCATAAGAAAGCTACTCTTGGAAAAAGGATATACAATTCGGGAAATCCAGGGAGCTTTTGGATTTGAAAATCCGCAGGCCATTTATAAATGGCTTTCCGGCAAATCGTTACCCAGTATAGACAATTTCATTATTTTAAGTAGATTATTACATACTTCGATTGAAGATATCCTCGTCATTGACGGGGATATTTCTTATTACATAGGAAATGTCATTTCCTATGTAATAAAAGCCTCCGGCAGGATGCGCACTGCGGCGTATAATGAAGATGTCGCAAGCGACCGCCACAGGCGCTAGGGGCTGTGAAAAAAGAATAGTCCCGAAAAAAAAGAAAGACCAAGA
>NZ_JAQFCE010000018.1:0-78106 GCF_027690675.1 Bariatricus sp. TF06-38A | reverse complement strand
GTTATTCCCACCGTTTTAGGCGTAGAACGTGTCACACTATTTGCAAATTCGTCCATCATAAAATGAACAGGCATCGGCAGACAACCGCCGTGGATATGGTCGGCTGCATAAAATAACTGCTGAAAAAGCTGTGTGTAAAGAATGGATACCAAGAAGTTGAAACTAGAGTCGTTATCCGGTATCAGTGCAAACAGTGCCACCTTTTTCTCTCCGAGTGACTGCAAATCCAGTTCATCGGCAGAAGTAAGAGCAGCAAGACTTTCCAAGTTAAACTTTTCAAGCCTTGCTGCAAGGGTTATCTGTATGGATTTTAATGTTTTGGAAGAACCGGAATGATAAGAGTGGTAATACTTCAAAGCAATGTGGTCAGGATTATCTATCATCAAATCCGAAAACAGATTATCAAGCGGAGAAGGACTTGGGTCGTCCTCGTCCTCAATTGCCCCGGCTCTGAGCATTTCCATTACCATTGCAAAATTCTGTTCTTCCGGCGGTGCTTCATAATGCAGATAAAATACAAGTGCAAGCAGAAGCATTGACGCTGCCGTATCCCAAAACGGGTCATTACTCTGTGAACCTTTCGGAGTGGTACTCTTGAATAGATTGGTTACGAGCTTCTGCACATCATTGTCATTCTGCAAATAAACAAACGGATTGTAACAATGGCTTTTCTCCATTGAAATCAAATCAAGCACACGCACTTCGTACCCTTTCTTCTCAAGTAGATGTCCCGTATCTCGCAGGATTTCCCCTTTCGGGTCTAATATCACATAGCTGTTTCTGGCAGCATTCATAATATTAGGCTTTGCATAAAATCTTGTCTTACCTGCACCGGAGCCACCGCACACAAGCGTATTCAGATTTCGTCTGTGCTTCTTGGCATTAAGCCCAATGCACACATTCTGAGTCATCAGCTTATTTTCTGACAGCGGCTTTTGTCGGTACTTTTTATCAATGGCTCTGACATTGCCCCATTTGGCAGAACCGTGTTCTTCTCGTCTGCGGTAATTCTTTCTTGTTGAGAAATAAATCCCGATACCCATTCCATAGCATAAAAGTAAAATGAGGACAGTTTTCAGGCTGTCCCCACATAATTTTATGGAAAATGGATTATCAAAGAGTGTCGCAAGATTGGCTGCTATCTCCGGCAATCCTCCGCTTATGGAAGGTGCAATCAGAAGTGCCAGCCATATGACCGGAACGATACCGACAATGGATAAAATAATGGCAGTCTGCCTGTCATTATCTCGCTTCATCTGAGCGTTTCCTTTCAATCACTTTGAACTTTTTCAATGGGGCATTTCCGACTTTTACAAGCAGGTCGTCTACTGCGTCTGCGGACTTGCCTTCCTCCATCAACTTTGTTTTCTCATCGTTTAAGGAGCGAATGACAACACCGTGTTCGTAATCGTCCAAAGCAATGTGGTAGAGTTTTTCTTTTTCCATATCTGCCCTCCGTTATCTCTCATAGTCCTTTGAACGCTCCTGCTTTTTGCGGAACATTTCATCAGAGATATGACTGTGAATTTCTGCCATTGCATTTCGTGTCTTGGAAAGCTCCGCACGGATTTCTTTCGGCTCTTTGGAAGCCAGTCCCTCCGGAATACGGTTAATTGCAAAATTCTGTGTATCTACGCCATACTTCTTGCAAAGCATATATCCGATACACACTGCCTGAAATCCCATATCCCTGCGGCTGTAACTTTCACTATTGATAGAAAGCTGTGCATGTCCGAGTTCCTGAGCGACACACTGAGCAACTGCTACGCTGTCGCCCACATTACGCTTCACATACAAGGTCTGCTTTTCATTATTATAAAAAGCTGCCATATTCGGATACGGAAGTTCATCGGTTGCCGCAACCTCCACCGGAGATACATCAAGCATTGTCGTGATAAGTGCTTTCGGGTCACGGTTTGCTGACACTGCCGGAGCTTTTCTTCCATTTGTCTGCGTAACATCAAATACCTTTTTGACATTGTAGGAAATACCCGGAGAACCATCTGCTCTTGTGTATTCCACTGGTTCAAGAATAGAAATACTCTTTGCCCCTTTGGTAATCTTCACATTGTCCTTACCCCAATCATCAAAATCTTTAAGCTGTGTCGCCTGCGGATACTGACTGTAAATAAGGAGAGCATTTGCTGCGGAATATCTGTCCATTCGACTCTGCGTATCAAGAAAGCTCTTGAACTTATCAGGGGCACTCACAATCTCACGGGCAGCGTCATCAATCATCTGATAGACCTTTTCTTTTTCTGCTCGCTTCTTTTCCGCATACTCCTCTTTGGATAATCTTGGCTGATTACCGCCAGCCTTTGCGGGTTTGAAATCATTTGTCATAGTGAATTACCTCTCTTTTGTTTTTGGTTTCTTCTTCGGCTGACGGTGTACCGTCTGACCGTTTTTCTGCTGCGGCTTCTTACCGTCTTTCTTAACCTCCGGCTCTTTACGCTCTGCTTCTTTTTGCTGTTTTGCCTGTGTCTTGTAACGGTCAAGTTTCTCTTTGACCGATGGCTTTTCCACTGGCTTTGCAACACCCTTATCAGATTGCGTTTCTACCGGCTCTGAGTTTTGCCTTGACAGAGGGCTTTTGTCTGTTTTGGCGACTGAGGGGTTTGCGTTTGCTCGCTCCTCTTTCTGCATTGGATTTCTGACCGCTTCTTCCATAATGATTTCACTCTTGGATTTAGTCGGCTTTTCTTTCTCAACCGCTTCACGGTCTGCGATAGCTTTCTCTGCTTCACTGACAATCGAAGCCTTATCCACCTTGCCAAGTTCAAATCTTTCAACGATACGCTGAATTTTAGAAGCGTCCTCTGCTCTTGCGATAATATCTACCGGAGCGTTCTCTCCCTTTGTGTTCTTATCTCTGAGGACACAATAAAGAACGCCATAGCGTTTTGCCTGTTCGGTAAACTTCTTCAAATCCTTTTGCGGAATAGAAAAGACTTTCAGCTCCTTGCCTGACTTAATCATATTGGTAAGCCTTGCTTTACCCTTCGTCTTTTGCTCCTGCTTCAGAACCGATACCAAAAGCAATGCGATATTCTTCGCCGCCGAACCGCTTAATCTTGCAGCAACTTCAAATCCTTCAAGCGAAAGCCTAACGACCTGCTCTGCTGCGTCACCACCGTTGTTCATAGCGTGATTTCTCCTTTCTCTGCTGTTTTTGTTCCTCTGTTTCGATATGCTCAAGGTTTTCTTCCATAACCTTTGACCTCTCTGCAATATCCTCGCAGAGTTTTACTTCCCGTCGGAGTTTCTTCAATTCTCCATTGATAGAAGTGATTTCATCTTTTGCCGCCTGAAGCTGACCATCATCAATATTTGTTCTTATCTTTTTTCGGAGATGTGTTCTTCCGGCAATCAGATTTTTCATCTGCTCCTCTAAGGAAGTCTTATATGAAAAAAGCTGTTCGTCCGTGGAAATATTTTCTCGTCCGAGCAGCCTTACTTCATCAGTAATCTTATCGAGCTTCATCAAATCATCTTTCAAAAGATAATGAAGCCTTGCGTTATTCTGTTTCTTATACTTTGGCAGATAACCGAGTCTGTAACAGTAATACAAATACAGCCCGTAAAGTCCGCCTTTCTTTTTCAGTTTCTGCCCTCTGGTCTGCATACGGTACTGTCTTGGCTTATAAGTTGCCTTCTGGAACGGCTCAATCTCTGCCCATCTGTCACGATTTTCTTTGATACGCTCTACAATCCGGTCATTGGTATAATCTGCTCCGAGATTTTTCAGTCGTATTGGCTTATCGTATCCCTTTGGAATGACCGTCCAGTATTTTCGGCTTGGACTCAGGTTATAGGCATATCCCATTTCCTTGAGAGCAAACTGAAATTCTTTCAGGGTCTTGCTATGGTCGATAGCATAATCAATGGCTTCTTTTGCAACCGAGTAGCGTGTCGGCATACCTGCCTTTTCTTTCATCGTCAGATAATCCGACTGCTTACTGCGGTTCGGATTCGGGTCATAGTAAAGTCCGTACTTCTCACAAATTCTGTCTGCAACTTTTCGGAATTTGAACCACGCTTTTTCCTCGCCCCACAAATGTTTGCCATCGACGAAAGAAATAGAGTTGATGACAAAATGGCAATGCAGGTGCTTTGTGTTCAGGTGGGTTGTCACAACGACCTGAAATCTTTTACCCCACACTTCATTTGCAAATTCCATTCCGATTTTCTGTGCCATCTCAGGAGATATATCTGTTTCCTTGAAACTCAAATATCCGTGATAGGCTTGGATACCGTCTGTCTTTTGGTACTGCTCCTTAACCGTTATGAATTGGTCACGGGCAATCGCCACATTACAGTTGATACCCTCAACATAAAATTCTCGCTCTGTTTTTTCTTCGTCCTTTGCATAAGCAATAACATCAGCAAGAGCCTGATACTGTTCCGGTGAAAACTCCCTTTTGATATTTGCAGAAGTCTTTTCGGGATTAGTTGCATAGTCAATGACCTGACCAAGCCTTTCTGTTACCGACCACAACTTTGTTACTGCCATTTCATTTCGCTCTGATTTGGACGAAGATATGTCCTCTCAATCTCTGACTGGAACTTATTCCACTTTGCAGCTTCATTCTTCAGCATAGGTGCGTCAATGAAACCAAGTGTATTTGCTTTGGCAGCAAGCTGATTGATGTTATTACCGATAGAGGAAAGTTCCCTCATCACATCATAGAAACGGTCATCGGGTTTCTCTTTCGGTTCGTAACCTCTGATAAGCAAACGGATAAGTCCGGCTTCGGAAAGACAAGCCTTCTTTGCCTTTGCTGCCAAGTCCTGTGCTTCCTTGCGGTTAAAGCGTACAATCTTCTGAATGTTTCTCTTTCTCATAATCGGTATCTTCCTTTCTCTTTACTCTGCAATCTTTGTTAATCTGGAATAAGCACATCATCGTAACGCCAAGACAACTGCCGAGCAGTGTTCCGGCGGCGATAAGTAATAACTCTCTCAAATCAAGTTCTCCTTTCTCACGGGGTATTAGGGGCAACCCCTAACGAGCCTTTTACCGTTTGGAAAACTGTGTTTATCCAAATGGTCTGCTCGCTAAGAATAAACATCTCCTCCGGGTTGCCCCGTTCTCAGTCTACTATCTCTCATAATCCTTTGATTTCGGCTTAAAAGGTTCAGCCACGATATTGCCGCCCACTTCCTTAGAAAAGCGTTCGGGATACTTGAACTGTTCCTTGTATTTCTTCATCATATCGTCCGGCAAGCTCTGAAAACTCTCACTCTCAGGCGGTGCATAACAGATAAAGAATTTGCCGCAGATAATATCTACCATCTCTTTCTTATCATTGTCCTGCACATAAACTGCACGGTTAAGCGGAAGTCCTCTCATCTTTCCTTCCTCATTACAGATGATTGCAACATCATCGTCATAGGGCATATATTCCTCAATATCCCCGCCGACAACCTCCTGCATTGCTTCCAGACTGTCGTCGATTACAATTTCCTTCGGATACTTTTCCGGTTCTACCAAGAGAACTTTAATCTTAGAATCATTCATCGTTCTTCATTCCTTTCGTGTGTTTTTTTATTGTAAATGCCCATCCGCATACAAAGAAAATCGTTGAAGTCCTTACCTGCTTTTGGTGGCTCATCAACGATTTCATACTTATCCGGCAGAATGGTTTTTAAGGTCTGTGCTGCCTTTCTGCCCGCTATATCATTGTCAAAATGGATACGGATTTTCCTGACAGATGGGTTACTGACAAGATACTTTTCCAGTGCAATCGGCACTTTACTGTCCTCAATTTTCTTTGCCGGAGAATACACCCCGGACAGCGAAACAAAGCTCATTTCTTTCCAGTTCTGCCCGTTCAGCTTCGCAAGCGTGGCATAGGATAACAGGTCTATGGCACACTCAAAGAGGTGTACTTCCTCCAAGTTTTCCTTACCAAGCCGAAAAGAATAATCTTTTTTACTGCCACTGCAATCGCCCATAATCCTACGCTTATTCGTGGAACGGTAGGCTGCATATTTCGGCTCTTTCTTCTCGTCATAGCCTACAAACACAACATTGTGATACGGCAGGCTCTCAAAGATAAGGTCATTAGAGATACAGTAATTGATGATTTCAAAATCTATTCCTCTCCCGAAAAGATACTCTGTAATCACTCTGTTGGAAGCACATTTTTCAGGGAGAAGAAGCGGTTTATTTTCCTCTTTTGGCTGTGGCTTTTCATAGACCGGAGCCTGAATCGCTGTGTGTCCGATAATGGTTTCCACCGCTTCAAGGAAGCTGTAACCTTTGACCTTAATCAGATAATCCAAAGCACTCCTGCCGCCGATACCTCTCGACCACCATATCCATTTCCCGTTTGAAATCTTCAAGCTGTCGTGGGTTCTGGTGCAATAGGTGTTACCTGAAAACTTAACCAGTTCATACGGTTCATAATTTTTCAGGTAGGTTAATAAGTCCATCTGCTTCGCCTGAATGATTAACTCAGGTGCGATAAAAGGCATATCGACCACCTCCTTAAAATAAAAATAGCCACCTGATTTTTTGAAAACCAAGTGGCTATATAATATTAAATTTTGTGTCTATGTTTTATGAAAGAATCTTCTCTTAATCAATTTTTCTTTCCTGTAGCTTTACTTTTTCAGTTTTAACCCATCTTTGAAAGCTTCACCCACACGCTCTGTAACCTTGTAGTAACCATGAGTATAAGGGTCAAATGCAATGGCATTTACCTTGGAAATATCAATTTTACCGTCTACCATAACGCTCTCATCGGCAGTTACATTCACTACCTTTCCAATAACGCCACAACCGTATTCATTATCTTGATACTCAATAAATTTACATTCTAAACAAATTGGAAACTCATTGATAATAGGAGCATCTACGACTTCAGCCTTACTTGCAGTCAATCCGCTACGTGTAAATTTATCTGTTACACGATTACCAGACTCTACGCCAAAATAATCTGCTTCTACCAAGTGTTCTACATCTGCGATACTAACAGTAAATGCACCTCGTGCCTTAATATTTTGCACGGTTTTATGTGTTTCGGTAAGATTCAATGCAACTATGTCCCTTGCTTGCATTGTCCCCCAAGCAGCATTCATTACATTCACACTGTTGTCCTCATTATAAGTTGCCACCATCAACACTGGCATAGGAAAAATTCCTTCCGTAATTTTCAACTTTGTTCTCATAATAATCTCTCCTTAAAATTAGATTGACAGAATTATTTATCCTGCTTATAATTATATCCAATCAATTCAGAATTTCAAGTACTGGTAAAAATGATAGGTACTATCCAAGGAGAAAGTATAATGATACAAAACTACATTGAAAATGCCAATTTTGAAGATACAGGCTTTGCTTACACCTTGTCCCTGATTTCCGGCAAACATAAAATGGTCATTCTTTATTGTTTAATGGAATTTAAAACTGTAAGATTCAATGAGCTGAAGCGTTATCTGAAAACAATTTCCGATAAAACATTAAGTAGCAATCTCAAGGAACTAGAATCTGACAAACTGATTATCCGTACTGAATATCCTCAAATTCCACCCAAGGTGGAATACTGTCTTTCGGAACGTGGCAAGTCACTAATGGTAGTGTTAGATCAGCTTTGTGTTTGGGGTGAAGAAAACAAACTGACAGATTAACATCTTCTAATTTTTTTGAAAATATTATTTCTGACAGTATAACTTTGTACCATCTTACCTAACATACTATCTGCGGTATGGGATTTTTCCATACCGCAATTCTAAACTCATCTTTCAAAATTTCTTGACTTCTTTTCAATCATTTCGCCCTCATCAGGTTCTCCGCCGACAATCTCATTTTCCTTTTTATCCATATTGAGCAGGATATTCAGCTCATCAAGTCGGGCAGTTTTTGCCCTCAATTCTTCCTCCTTTGTAAACGGCTTTTCGATTTCCTGCTTCGCTGTTTCAAACTGCTTCTCCGTATTTTCAAGGCTGTTTTCCGTATCAGCAAGTGCTTCCTCAAAGCGTTCTATGCCGTTATCTATTCTCACGATATTACCGTGAGAATCATCGCCAAGCGGTACATCTCTGCTCGTTTCGCCTTTTAATTTCACAACATAATTACGCTGCACCGTATCAAAATACAGTTCCATTTGAAAGCCACGGTACTCACCAAGTGGTATCGCATCAGGACTGTTCATTGACTTGCAGGCATTGATGATTGCCTGACCTGCTTTGGCTTTTTCGGAATAAGAAACACCCGATACCATCATTCCAAGCGGCTGCTCGTCTATCGGTTTCGGGTGTGATTTTGCTGTTTCAACATCTTTTGTAAGTCCCTCTACACGGGATTTTAAGTAAGCAATCTGTTGTGGATAGAACTTGATGACCTTATCCTCCAGTCCGTATTTCTCCGATAAGAAATTGGATTTTAACATCTTCAGCTTCTGCACCTGAATGTCTAAGTCCATCTTTTCTTTGATATACGGATTGCCTGTTGCAAGCATTTTTATCTCTGCATAGGACAGTGCGGTTTCATCAATGTCCTCTGCCGACCTGACCGGAGATTTGCTCGTCATAATCTGACTTGCGAACTTCTGCTTACCTTCCACAAGCTGATAGAGGTATGCATCAAAGGTCTGCTCTGTTACATAGCGATAAATCTCTACCTGCGGATTTTCATTGCCCTGACGGACAATTCTGCCGGAACGCTGCTCCAAATCTGAAGGTCGCCACGGACAATCCACATCGTGAAGTGCAATAAGTTTGTCTTGCACATTCGTTCCTGCTCCCATCTTCTGAGTAGAGCCAAGAAGCACCCTGACTTCTCCCTTGCGGGTCTTTTGGAACAGTTCTTTTTTCTTCATATCCGTGTCGGCTTCGTGTATGAACTTCACTTCACTTTCAGGAATACCTCTCTCAATCAGCTTCTTTCTGATGTCGTTATAGACGGAAAATGTGCCGTCATTCTTCGGCGTGGAAAGGTCACAAAACACAAGCTGTGCCGATTTCTTGTCGGCATTTTCTTTCCATATCCGATAGATGTTATCGACGCAGGCATTGATTTTACTGCCCTCAAAATCAGGCAGCATATCGTTTAGCATACGCTGGTCAAGAGCCAGTTTTCTTCCGTCATTCGTGATTTTCAGCATATTATCTACGCTTGAATCCACACCGCCGCCACGCACCTGCTCGGCTCTCTCTGCAAGGGAAGCAACCATTTCTTTCTGCATTTCTGACGGCTTTACTGCAATGTTATGGTACTTTGCTTCCGGTACTGGCAGGTTCAACATATCCGCTGTCTTAATGTCCGCTATCTCCTTGAACATCGCCATTAGTTCAGGCAGGTTATAGAATTTTGCGAACCTTGTCTTTGCTCTGTATCCTGTTCCTTCCGGTGTAAGTTCCACTGCCGTAATGGTTTCTCCGAAAGTGGATGCCCAGGCGTCAAAGTGCTGCAACCCATTTTTCACAAGCGTGTTATACTGCAAATATCGCTGTATCGTATAGAGTTCCACCATGCTGTTTGAGATAGGTGTACCCGTTGCAAATACGGTTCCTCGACCTCCGGTAATCTCGTCAAGGTAACGACACTTCATAAAGAGGTCGGAAGATTTCTGTGCTTCCGTCTGTGCGATACCGCCCACATTACGCATTTTTGTATAAAGATAAAGGTTCTTGTAATAATGGCTTTCATCAACAAAAAGCCTGTCTACACCAAGTTCCTCAAAGGTTACAACATCATCTTTTTTCGTCTGGTCATTGAGTTTATCAAGTTTCTGCTTGATAGATTTCTTTGACTTTTCAAGCTGCTTTATGGAGAAGTTTTCCCCTCGGTTTCGCTTGAGTTCTGCAATTCCTCCAGTTATCTCCTCAAGCTGCTGTTCTAAGATTGCCCTCTGTCTTTCAATGGACATCGGGATTTTCTCAAACTGTGAATGTCCGATAATAACGGCGTCATAATCTCCGGTTGCAATCCTGCCGCAGAACTTTTTACGATTCTTGGTTTCAAAATCTTTCTTTGTTGCGACAAGGATATTCGCCGCCGGATAGAGCTGCAAATACTCAGCCGCCCATTGTTCGGTCAAGTGATTTGGTACAACAAACAGTGACTTATTACAAAGTCCAAGCCTTTTTGACTCCTGTGCTGCCGCTACCATTTCAAAAGTTTTTCCTGCTCCGACTGCGTGTGCAAGAAGCGTATTTCCTCCGTAAAGGATATGGGCAACCGCATTTTTCTGATGTTCCCTGAGTTCAATTTCAGGGTTCATACCATTGAAGATGATATGACTTCCATCATACTCACGAGGTCTGACGCTATTGAATTTCTCATTGTAGGATTTGCAAAGTCTTTCCCTGCGTTCAGGGTCAGACCATATCCAGTCCTGAAATTCCTGCTTAATCATTTCCTGCTTCGACTGAGCAATCGCTGTTTCCTTTTTATTCAGGACAGCCTTTTTCCTGCCCTCATCATCTTCGATATAATCAAAGATACGCACATCTTTTAAATTCAGCGTTTCCTCAATAATCTTATAGGCATTGATGCGGGAAGTTCCGTAAGTGTTATATGCCCTTACATTTCCTTTGTCGTAAGATTTGCCCTCAATATTCCACTCACTCGTAAATGGAGAGAAGTGAACTTTGATATTCCACTGTGCATAGCGTGGTGTTTCAAGCAAATGAAAGATAAACTCCTGCACATCGTCCGGTGGCAGCCAAGTTGCACCAAGTCGCACGGAAATTTCACTTGCAGTCAGGTCTTTCGGCTGCACCTTTTGAAGTGCTTCCACATTGACCTTATAATCTTCCGGATAGAGTTCTGCCGAGTTCTTTGCAATCTTCAGCTTTTCCCTGACATTACCCGAAAGGTATTCATCAGCCATCAGATACTTCGGTTCGTAAGAATTTCCATACTCATAAAGCGGGTTTAGGAAGATAACACCCTTTAAGTCCTCAAAGATTTCATTCTCCGATTTACCGGAAAGCTCCATCATATAGTCCATATCAATCGTGGCTTTTTCTCCAAGAGATACCGCCAACGCTTCGCTTGCCGTATCAACAGAAGTAACCGGAGTATGCGGCTTAATTGTCCTCTTAGAAAACATATCAGCCTTACGTTCCAGTTCTCCGTCCTCTCCGATTATCTCCAATGCGGAAAGCAAAGAGAATGAACTGTCCTGCGAAAAAGCAGAGGTATTTGCACGGCTGTTAATGAGTCCGTACTTACCTGAAAAGGTATCATAAAGTCTGTTTAATCGCTCCTGCTCCGCTTTGATTTTGCTGTCAGGGTAATCTTCTGTCTGCAATTCAATCAGCGTTCTGACGGAATTTCTAATAGCAATCATACCCTTAATTCGGTTCTCTGCGGTTGCCGACACTTCCACCGGAGTCATACGGGAATTTTCACGATAATAGATTTTATCGTCTACCACCGTATATGAAAAGTTTCTCACTGCCGGGTCTGCCGGAATAGAATTATCTTCCTCCTCCAGTTCTTCCTCGGCTTCATATTCCGTGATTTCTCCGTGAATGTTTGCTACTGCTTCATCAAGCTGTGCTGCAAGGTCTGCATTTTCATACGGCACACAAGTTGCTTCCATACCGAAACGCCCCGATACCATTTTCATTTCTCCGAGTATCATTTCGGGGTGCTGCACAAAATAAGAGTTCATCTTAATTCCGTTCTCATCGGTATCAAGATGAACCCAATCCGGCTCAATATCTATCAGTCTGTCACGCTTTTGCAGGATAAGAATATCCGAAATGACTTCCGTTCCTGCATTACCCTTAAAGGTATTATTCGGCAATCGGATTGCTCCAAGAAGCTCTGCCCTCTGTGCAATATACTTTCGTACTGCTAAAGTTTCCTTATCCATTGTGCCTTTGCTCGTTACAAGTGCCATCACACCGCCGGGTCTTAACTTATCAAGGGACTTGGCAAAAAAGTAATCGTGTATCAGGAACTTATGCTTGTCGTACCTTTTATCCGACACCTTAAAATCTCCAAAAGGCACATTGCCAACCACTCCATCAAAGAAGCTGTCCGGCAGATTGGTTTCTTCAAATCCTTGTGCCGCAATGGTTGTTTTCTGATAAAGCTGCTGTGCAATCCCTGCGGAAATCGTATCAAGTTCCACACCGTAAATCTTACTGTCCTGCATTGTGTCCGGCAGCATACCGATGAAATTACCGATACCGCAGGACGGCTCTAACAAGTTGCCTTCCTTAAAGCCCATCTGCTCCATTGCCTTATAAATGGCTGTGATAACTTCGGGCGGCGTGTAGAACGCAGTCAACGTGCTTTCTCTTGCCGAAGCATATTCCTCCGGTGTTAATACCGAAGAAAGTTCCAGATATTCCGTTGCCCACGCTGAATTATTTTCATCAAAGGCTTCTGAAAGCCCACCCCAACCAACGTACTTTGATAAGATAATCTGTTCTTCAGGAGTGGCAAATCTGTTTTCTTCCTGACATTTTTTTAGAAGCTGTATCGCCATAATATTTCTGCGGAATCGTTCCTTTTTACCAACTGTTTCAACCTCATTTTCTTTGAGATTAAAGGTGTGGCGTTCTGCCATAGATACATCAGGGTGCAAGTCAAAGCCTTTGACTTTTTTCTTCTGCTCCCAAGCGGGAACTACCGGCTCAGGCTCTTTATCATAACCGTTTCCTATGCGATACCCCTGATGATACATCTCATCATAGCTGTCAAAACCTGACTGCGAAGCTACTATCTCTCGATAATCTTCAATCGGCATACTGCCCATATTGGTCTGAACTTCTTCCGTTTCATTTCTTTCTTCGGCAGGTTCTTCCTTTACAATCAAATGCTCATTCATCGGATTCTCACGCACTTTTCTGTCAAACTCTGTGCGTGAAAATTCCTTATTGAACAGTGGCATATCATAGTCATAGAGCATTACTCTCTCATCATCAACAGATAAGATTTCGTACTCAGAAGCACCGATATACACCTTATCGCCAAGATGATATTCATATTTCACATCTTGCGATATTTCCGCTTCTTCAGGTTCTTTTTCGGCTAGTTCCTGCTCCGGTGGTGCATTAGAGAGTATCTCACGGTTTCTTTTCGTTTCCTCGATTTTGGCTCTGCGTTCCTCTTGACTTTCAAGCCACTGAGGATAGCGTTCTTTTTCCTTTGGATTTAAGTATCTGTCCATTCGGATAAGTTCCCCGATACGTTTCTCCACCTGCGACCACGAAAGCGTGATATGTGGATTTTCTTTACCGATACCTTTCGTAATCGTAATACCTTTTCCATCGTGACTCTCATCAATTCCTGCTCCGATTATTACTGGATAAGAGCCGCCCCAACCGTACTCATTTTTTAAGAAGTCTGCGTTTTCTTTTGCTGAAAGGCTTTTTTCAAACTGCTCATAGATACGCATTTTACCCTCAGAAAATCCGCTTCCATTCGCAAGAACAGCGTCGATAATCTCCTGAGAAAAAGTAAAGGCAGAGGTTTTCTTTTCCTCTGCCCGACCGTCTAATATGAATGTCATCTGACCGTCCATTGACGGTAATGGTTTTATGCTGTCACTTAATTCTCCCAATAATCGCATAGCTTCAAAATGTCGAGCAATAACAGCCCAATCATAAAAACTCTGTGCGGTTCTGCTGTCGTATTTGCCCTCCCACAAATGCAGAACGTTTTCAAAGGTCTTGTACCCTACTGTCCTGCCATCCTCTAAAGTAAGCTCGGTATAATCATTATTGAAAATACTCTTTATATACTCTGTGCGGTCTTTGTTATCAGGATTACGTTCATAATAATCTTTGATTTCTTCCAGACTTGCTGATAAATGTGGTGTCGTTCTGAGAATTTCATTGATTACTTCATCACGCCCAAAGAACGGAAGGCTTTTATCCTCGTGTGTTCTGTCGTAATACTCTAAGCGAATATCACTTCCGCTTTCACGATTTCCTGTGCCGAGCTGCGAAGGGAGTTCATCAGACGAACCCATTTCATCATATCCTCCGCTTTCATCTGTTCGCTCACTCCCTCTTTCTGTGCCATCTGGCTCAGGATTGTTTCCTCCATCTTGCTGGCTCTCTGTTCCACTTCCGCCAAGTGCTGTGTCAGTTCGCCCCTCGTCAGGAGATTGTAGTAAAGGACTCTGTGATGTTCCTTCAGAAAATCTCTCCTCATCTGAGCGTATCTGCCCAAAGTCACTTCCGGCTGCTGTGGAAGTTTCAGGTTCGGAAGGCTGTAATCGCCCACCATCGTGTAGGTCAGTTCGTTCATTGTCCAAACTCCTTTCGTCGTTATTTTCAACCTTATTGTATTCATTTCTGTCCTGACCGACAATTATGCGATTTTGACGGTTGAGTGCAGTAATTGTTTTAGATATTTCCGTCAATCCCATTTCTGCAATATCACTGGTAGCAAATCCAAGTGCATTGAGTGTTTCCTGCGTATTGAAATTGGTAACATCTCTGAAATCATCAAGTTCAAAATAACCGTCCGTATCAACGCCAAGCCTTGACATCATCATATATGCCACACTATTTGTCACGACATTTTTATAAATGAAAGCCACAATATCCTCTTCCACTTCCTCGAAGGAACTGCCCTCGGTTGCATAGTAAAGGTCTTGCAGATAATCAGGGATATTATCCTCTGCCGCATTTCTTGCTGCTCCCATAATTGCTTCGGCAAGACTACTCTTATTCTCAATCTCTCCGAAAGTGCTTTCCAATGTTTCAATCACATCAGCTTCGTATTCCTGACGCATATCCCAAATCGGGACTGTTCTTGAATATCTGCTTTCGTGAGTATCTGAAATGTCAAAGTAATGTGTCAGTCTTTGCCGTGAACGGTTTTCATCAGCAAAAACAGCAATACCTCTTGCACCTCGGTTGACCCATCTGCCAAAAATTTTGTTCCACTGCTCTATCTCAAGAACCGCCGTTGCATCAGGTCGCTGTGCATATACAAGTAGCTGCTCGTCATAACGTAACTTATAATTTCGGCAAGCCGAAGCCAAGAATGCCTGCCAGTTCTGAGGATTTGACACAACCGTTTTGCAGGTGCGGTTGTAAAGCTCAGAAATAAGGTCATATTTTCGTGCCATTACTCTTGCACCTCCTTATCGCTGTTTTTCTCTGTTTCTGGTCTTGTTTTTTGACGGTTCGGATTGATTGATAGGTTCAACTTTGCTTCCATTAAGCTCCATTTTTTCAGCAAACTCACATATATGATAGCAGCAATTTCCGACATACAAATGGTAGTCATCAATATACTTGCACACTCTGTCTGCTGTGTGTCCATCACGAAAAGTAATCCTGATTTTTCCACCATCGGGAATATAGAATTTTAAGTTGTAATGACTGTTTATAAATCGAATTTGCTTTTCCTGCGGCTCTGCTCTATTCTCCTGTTGCTTCATTTTCCTTACCTCTCATTTTTGTTGCTTCATCAGAACCGCCGCCCAAATACGAAAAGAGTTTACCGGACTTTGTATTCTTCTGAAGCTCCATAATCACACCCATATCAGGAATCGTGATATTCGGAATTTTCAGGATTGCTTCCATATCAAGCTGCTGCAACTTTTTCTCCGTATCACAACCGGAGTCAAAGAGTTTATTCAGCACCTTAACCTTATTCTGAAAAGTTGCTTTGTCTTTCACGAAAATACCTCCTTAGCTAATGTTGATTACAATAGAAATACTGCCGCTCTGTTCTTCTTTCTGCGGATTACGTGAATACTCAGGAAAAAGGGACTGTACTCTCTGCCTTGCCCTGCGTATGGTTTCAAAACAAGGAAGTCCGTATGCTCGGTAATTAAATACAATATCCTCAAGCGGAAGATTTCCAGCAGGTATATATCCGTACCGATTGTAATAATGCAGAATAAGAAGCATATCATCATACCTCGACATCGGGCATTTCTTTAAGATTTCAAGCACTCGGCTCTCCACCGTTTTCTGTTGTTTCATAATGTTCCTCCAAAAATTAAAGGGACAGAGTTTTTTACGCTCTGCCCCGACTGGTTAATGTTCGCTTGTTACTTACTTCTTACGGTTTTTAACCTGAAGAAAGATAAAGCCGCCGACAATAACGGCGACTAATGCGATAGCGATAATTGTCTTTGCTTCCATTACTCGTTACCCTCCTTTTTCTTCTTTTTGTGTGCAACAACAGACGTTACAGCGATACCGACAGTAGAAAGTCCGGCAAGGACATACCAAAGTTTCATATTGGTATCATCTCCTGTCTTTGGAGTATCCCTCAACTCATTGTGCATTTTTACAACGGCTGTTTCATCAAGTTTGATAGTAACATTCTGGTCGGCAGGTGTGATATATGCGGCAGAGGCATTGTTTGCCACTTCGGATACGGTATATTCGCCAATACGAAGTCCCTCAATCACGATTTCGCCGTTCTTATCTGTTTCAAATGTCATATCATAGCCGTTTGCTCCGGTTACTCTGAACGCAAAACCTTTGACCTTACCGTCTGAAGATGTCTTAACGATTTTCAGTGTTCCACGCATAGCTTCATTGATAAATCCGACACCTGCCTTATTCTCAACGGAATAAGTTGTTTCGTCTTTCTCAATGAAAACAGAGTATTCTCCCTTATCAAGCAGGAAGCCCTCCGGTGCTTTTGTTTCACGGACAATATATTTTCCGTAAAGCAGTTCTTTCATCTCATAAATTCCGGTTTCAGTTTCTTCAAGATTTCCGATAAGTTCATCTCCATCATCAATCTTTCCGTTCTCATTGGTGTCCTTATATACCTCAAAGGTTGCACCCGTAAGCTTGTTATCCGGATATTCAGCGTCCACCTTCGTGAGTCTGATATTGCCGTGAACATACTCATTGACAATCTCAATTTCAACTACCTGCTCGGCTTTGCTAATATTGACCTCATACGCTTTTTCATCAAGAACAAATCCCTTTGGCTGCTCGATTTCTCTTACAATCCATTTGCCATAAGGTACTTTTTCAAAAGAAAAACTACCGTCTTTTGCAGAGATAGTCGTCATAAGTGCAGTATCCTTTGTAAATTCTGTTTCTTCGGCTTTGAAGATACCGATAACAGCACCCTCAAGTGCTTCTCCATTCTCGTCAATCTTCTTACCTGATACAGAACCATAGATAAGTTCATTCTTGATTTCTTTTCCGTCATTTACTTTAATTTCAACCGTTGCGGTATCCTGACCTGCGTATTCAAACACAACCGGATACTTCGTATCAGAGAGAATATAATGCTCATCGGTTGCATTCTCTTTGACATAGTATTTGCCAAACGGAAGGTCTGACTTCATAACAGCAGTTCCATTTTCATTTATGCTGACAATCTCAATCAGTCCATCAGCCGGAATAACGGTACCGCTTGCAGATACAATATCTTCTGCGGCATAAAGACCAAAGCTGATGTTTTTGATTTCTCCGTTGTCGCCAATACCAAATGTCTTATCCTTTTCAATGGCTTTTGCAAGGCTTACCTGAACTTTCTGTCTTTCGTTATAGAATGATGTGGAAGTTTCGGTAACAGAGATATTCTGACCTGCATAAGTAAGCTCAACCGTATGTGTTTCGCCACTCACTACCATTCCATCAGGTGCGGTAATTTCCTTGACCTCGTATTTTCCGAGATAAAGTTCTTTGCTCTTAACAAATCCATCGGAGCTTGTTGTGATAGTATCTACCACTTCGCCCTTTGAATAGCGGAGTGTACCGTCCGGTGTGCTAATATCTTCCGCAGCACGGACTTCATAAACTGCACCCTCAAGTCCTGCCACTTCATAAGCAGGCTGATAAATAACATCACTGTCCTCAGAACCACTTACATTGACACCACTAAATACTTCTCCGGTCTTTTCAACCGTGATAGTACCTTTCTGTGCCATATTCGGCTTATTGACTTTCACAACAGTTACGCCGCCTTCCTCTGTGGAATTTTCTTCGGTAATATCAAAATATACCGGAGTATCATCAAGTACATATCCGTATGGAGCTTGTACCTCTACGATAGAATACCCCTTGCCGTAATCCAGTTTCTCAGGTGTGACAAGAGAACCATTTGCATCGGTATAGAACACATCAATCGTGGTCGGTGTCGGATAAGTAAAGGTCATTTTGACCTGATTACCCTGCGGGTCGTAAATCTTAAATCCTGCTCCTGCATACGGAATACTCTTTCCGCTTTCTGCGTCCACCTTAACTACATTGACAAAGCTCTCGAAGTTACGGTTATTGATAAGATAACGATACGTCTGTGCGTTCTGTGAAATGAACACATCAAAATCGTCCATCATCTCTCTGCCTTCCCAACCAGAAGTCTGGTGTACAGTATAAATACCATACGGCATATCTTTTGTCTGACCAAAGCCATTTTCATCGCAAACGATAGTATCTCTCTCGTCTTTATTGGCTGCGTCATAGCTTCCGGCAAATTTCAGATAAATCTCAAAGGAAGCACCCTTTTCAGGTGTTTCAATCTTTGTTTCTCCATCGTCAGTGTGTTTAATGATAGCCACATTACCTTTGATTACCTGCTCGGTTACATCATTGGAAGTAAGGTTGTGTTCCACCTCATAAAGTTTCGGGTCTGCACCTACTTCATGGATAGTCTTATCAAGCAAATATCCCTCTGACGGTGTGATTTCTCGGATTGTCCAGTCGGTATCACAAACATATTCTTTGGTAGTGAACTGACCGTTTTCATCAGTAACATACTTATCTACAAGCGTTTCTCCCTTATAGATACCGTAAATTGCTCCCGAAAGTTTGGCATTGCCCTGTGCTTCGCCTTTCTCAGCGTCGCTCTTTGTTACTGTTACAGTAAACTTCTTCAAAATATTATTGAAGTTTCTTGTGGTTACTTCTTTCCACTTCACTGGTGCAATCTGATTTTTCGGCACAACATAACGGATAGCCGTGTCTACTTCCTCAAGGGTATATGGTTCAGAACCACTGATAAGCACATCTTTGAAAGTTGCCACACCGTTTTTGTCTGTAACTGCATACTGGTCAACAGCAGCACCGGAAAGAGAAGTACCGAAAAGATGGAACTTCATACCTTCAACAAGATTATCTTCTGAGGACTTCACTACCTGAAGGTCGCCACGCTTCAATTTGTTATTAAAATTGACCTTTGCAACCTGTCCTGCTACAACAGTAACTCTATGTGTTTCCTGCGGCTCGTACTTATCGTATGCCTGCTCGGTTACAGTATAGATACCCGGCATAAGGTTATCAATCTGGAACTTACCGCCATTAGCTGTTGTAACCGTCTGATTGATACCGTTTCCGGTAATCGTGAAGTTAATACCGTCAACCTTGCCGTCCTCACTGGTCTTTACAATCTGACAAGAACCATAGCTGACTTTCATCTTCACATAACCGTTGATACTGTCGCTTACTTCCTGAGCATAGCTGACAACATCCTGCACACTGGAATTCTGACCGTGTTTGCCCTCTGACCATACAACCACACCTCTGCGGACTGCATTTTTCTTGGTTGCGGTAATGGTAAATTCCTTACTCGGTGCTGTATCCATAGAAACCGTAAGTTTGTTACCATTCACTGAAAAGCTCACTCCACTGATGCTTGCCTTGAAATTATATTTGGACAGCACATTATTGGAATCTGTCAGAGTAGTTGTGTACTTGCTTCCGTTCCACTCAAGTTCTATTGTCTTTGCCGAACCGGATGATTTATTACAAAAACTCGGTATGGTCGCATGGTTCTGTACACTCTGCACCATACTGTTGTAATAACTGAAAATCTTATTGCGGAGCGGATGCTTTGCATTGATGACATCTTTCACATTGCTGCAACCACTGGCTGCTACATGATTGAAGTTTGCATCACGCTCTCCGATAACAGTTTCCCAGATAAGAAGCTGTGTAGCATAAGCCTGTGCAATGCTGTTTGCTGCCGCTTCATTCTGTGACCTCCAAGAAGTCGAGATTGTCCCACGATAGCCATACTGTAAAATACGACCAACGAAAAGACGGATTTCATCTCCGGAAATAACCCCGTTGGATGCAAGGTTATTAAAATAATTTTCGTCATACTTATTCATTGTCTGACCGACCTTGAGCGAAATTCCCGGCTCAATACAATAAGCAACATTGCCTGAGTATGAGCCAATAGCCTTAAGATTGGTAAAATTGGAACGTCCGGTATGCCAACCATTTTTCAAGGTCAAATTGCTGTGTCCCCATACCCCATCGTAATTAGCATCGCCATCACGAGGAAAATCGACCATATAGACATCGGCTTTTTCTCCCGAAGCAGCATATGCTGTTGTCGAGCCAATGCCTGCAAAAGTGGTCACACACATAAGGGTCGCCAAGAAAAGCGACGTGACTCTTTTGAATTTTGACTTTATCATTGCGTTTCCTCCTGTAAAATTGAAAAACACACCGTATCTCTACGATGTGCCTTTGTGGATTTTCTCTTACGACAAGATTTACCTGCCGAAAAACAAATGCGGATTTTTCGTTAATTTTTCATTTTACCATACACCTCCAGTCCGTTCATATTGTGCGATTCCCCCTTTAGAGATAGACATATACTTTGAGATAGTTATATTCAAGTGAGATAGTATATATCATTTTCGGTAGGTAGAAGTATAACTAAGGGGTTAGAGTGTGAGAAAGGGGAACTGTAAATCAGGCTATCTGCTGTCACGCTCTGCACGGTTACGCAAAAACTTGTTGTAATGCTCCAATGCTTTGCAGACAAAATCCTCCGTCTGACTGACGGGAATATTTTTCGGGATAAGCTGTCTTACTCTGTCGCCCCTCAACACGATTTTTTCCTTTTGGTTCGGCTTTTCCTCAGACATAACAGCGTGGATTGCTTCAGTTGTAAGGTTGCCCTCGTTGAATAACTTTCGCATACGGATTGTCTGGTCGTGTGACGGGGTTGCGTCATTCAGGTCGATTTCGTCAACCACATCACGCTGGCAATCTTCATCAAGATAGGAAAGTTCTACGGCAGGACGCATTTTAATACGCCCCTCGTCAACAAATTCAAGCAGTTCAGGAACAAGGTTTGTCAGACGCACATATCGGTGTATCTGATTTCTGCTGTCCCCTGTTTCCTGTGCAATTTGTTCATCGGTTCGTAAATTCGTCCCCACTGGGGACACATTTTCTTTTCTTGGTCTGCCTGCTTGTCTTTTCATTGCTTCCAAACGCATTTTATACGCAAAGGCTTTTTCACTCGGCAATATCTCTGACCTCTGAAAATTACTCTCAACCATTAAAATGGTCGCTTCATCTCTGTTCAGGTCTACAATCTCACTTCTCAAGGTTTCAAATCCTGCCAGTTCACAAGCTCGCTTTCGTCTGTGTCCTGAAACAAGTTCGTATCTGCCGTCCTCTTTCTGCCTTACCGTTGCCGGAGTAATAACCCCTCTTTCCTTGACACTCTCCACAAGCTGCATCATATCTTCATCGTCCCTGACCTTAAACGGATGGTCTGGGAAATCATCAATCAGCTCTAACGGAATATCTCGGATTTTTGAAAGCTGTTCTTCATCTCTCTGTGCCTGCGTGGTAAATAAATCATCGAGCTTCGTGAGAGTGAAGTCGCTCTTTCTTCCTGCCATCGGCTAACACCTCCTTTGTAAATTCAGCGTATGCCTTAGACACTGTGCTGTTTGGCTCATAAGCATAAATGCTTTTGCCTTTGGAAGAAGTTTCAGCGGCTTTTACGGCAATCGGGATTTGTGTTCGATACATTCTTATCTGATTACCGAAATTCGCCCTGAGTGCTTCCACCGTACTCTTTGCAAGGTTTGTTCGGCTATCCACCAAAGTAAGCAGCATACCGTCTATCTTAATATCCGGATTGATATACTTCTTTACTTTTGAAATGGTCTGCACAAGCTGTGTCATACCCTTTGCCGGCAAATACTGAGCCTGAACCGGAATGATAACACTGTCTGCCGCCGATAAAGCATTGAGAGTAACCATACCAAGTGAAGGCATACAGTCTATAATTACATAATCATATCTGTTTTTCACTTGACACAAATAATTCTTGAGTGTAGTTTCTCTGCTCATTGCGTTTACAAGGTTAAATTCCATTGCTGAAAGCTCAAGGTTTGCCGGAACAAGGTCAACACCTTCTTCGTGATGCAGGATACCAACCATAGGGTCTGTCATCGTTTCATTGATTACATCTGTGAGTTTTGTTGCAAGCGTGATACCCAAACCGTCTGTATCCTGCCAACCAAGACAAGTCGTTAAATCGCCCTGCGGGTCTGCGTCTATGAGCAATACTTTCTTGCCCTGCATTGCAAGCCCGACTCCGAGATTAACTGTTGTGGTGGTCTTTCCGACTCCGCCTTTCTGGTTACATACGGAAATCGTTTTGCAGTTTGACACTTCTTTTTGCCCTCCTTTCTGAAATTCATAGCCACCGCATTATGGCTATGTACCTGACCGACTCATTTCCTAATCGGTCATAGCAATATTTGTTCTCAACACCCCTTGCCAAGCAAAATGCTTATGGGAAGTCACTAAGGAACAGACTGCTTATCTGTATCATAGGATTCTAACCTCTGCCGGGTACTCCGCCAGCTCCATAGAGAAGTATCATTATCATTCTGACTGTCATCGCCATATCAGGAGCAACCTGATACTCATAGCCGGAATTCTCGCTATTCTGAAATACAGAAATCACGGCGTACCTGCTAAAGTGGCTATCATCAGAAATAAAGTCTTAGTGAATGACTTATTCAATTTTCAAGCGAAAAGGCTTCCGTTTTTGCTATCTGGAATGAACCCCTTCACTCATTTGGACAAAGGGGTATGAAATGCACACCCAAAATCGCCGCTTTTCCGAAAATTTTTTTGAAAAATTTTTTGAAATAAAAAAAGCCGCCTGCTCCGGTTAGGAAACAGACGGCAAAACACGTTCTAAATGTATTCAATTTTCAATTTCTTTTTCTTTGCTTCAAGCACTTTGCAGAGGACATCATCTACTGCATCGGTGTATCGTCCCTGAGCTGCTAAATTGTTCTTCAGTTCAATGAGCGATTGTATCACTCGGCTTCGTTCTTCTTCATTTAAGTATAGATGATAGGTTTTCTCTCTCATTGGCTGTCCCTCCATCTTTCAAATGTATTTTTGATTATCTCTACATCTTCCTCTGTATCAGAAGAAATAAATATATGTACGTTCTGAAAAGCTCTTTTTAGGCTGTCGGCATAATCCAGTTCAGTGCCTTTCATCGGCAGTTTAATCAGTCTTATTCCTCGTTGCTCACACATATATGCTTTCATTATTTCTATATTCTCGTCAGCACTTCCTGACTCAATAGCCAACTTTTCTGAAGGTATGTATGTTTCAAGCGGAACTCCAAGCAATCGGTCAGAACCAAGTTCTGCTTTCAAACCTTTCTTATTAGAATAATAGCTAACAGCCAAAGCAGGAAATAGAGATAAATATTCTTGCTCACAAATTCGGCAGCCTTTATTCAATATCGTCCTTTCATTTATCTTCATACTCCATGAATGACCGTGCCTGCATTTCCACCACGCTCTCTTTGCTGAAGTTCGTGATACCTCTGTCGGCTTCAATTTATTCTGTTCATAATCCCATTCACTGAGAAGCTGACTGTCCGTTGTCGCCAAATCATTATATCCGGCAAGGACTTCTCTCTCTGCACAAACGGGGCATACCGTACCTTTCACACGGGCATTGACAACGGATTTCCACTCATTACCGCATTTTCTGCACTTCCACCAGACGTTTTTCCTCGACTTTGCATTTACTTCATCAGGTTTCAAAGGCAAGTTCTTCTCCGACCACTCCGAAGCAATTTCAGGGTGTGTTGTCTGCAAATCGTTAAACCCTTTCGAGAATATGTACCCACTGCAATACGGGCATTTACTCCCACCGGAACGGGTAGAAATAAGGGTGTTCCACTCTCTGCCGCAATCCTTACACTTCCACCACGCCTTACGATTGGCAAAGACCGTAACCTGAGTTGGAAGTAACGGATAATTTCTGTCCGACCACTCGGCAGCTATATCCGGCAGAAGCGTTGCAAGGTCATCAAATCCTGCCAACACTTTATTATGAGAGCAATACGGGCAACCCGTTTTATTTATTGTCCTGCTTTTAACGACAGCTTCCCACTCGTGACCTTTTTTACATCTCCATATCACTTTCTTATGAGAACCAATAGAAACCTCTGTCGGTTTTATCTTATTCTTTTTTGACCACTGCTTTGCCAGTAACGGCTCTAATGTCGCCAAATCGTTAATACCTGCAATCACTCTCGCACCGGAACATATCGGACATTTTTCTCCATTAGAACGAGCCTTAACGCTTGTTTGCCATTCGTGTCCGCAAGTACCTTTCCACCATACTTTTTTATTTGAACCAAAGGTAATATCATCAGGTGTAAGCGGTAAATTCTTCTCCGACCATTCCGTAATAAGCTCTGGGTGTACTTCTGCTAAACTGTTGTTCATAGCCAAACCTCAACCTCCTTGTGCTTAGAGTATATGAAGTTTTGGCTTTATCTTGTAGTTTGCGAATATCCGTATAAATAGAAAAAGCCCTTTGAGAAAAGGATTTCTCCTCTCCCAAAGGGTAGTTTAACTTTTACTTAGAATTATCTTTTTTAATAACTAAGTTATAATTGCTATCATAATACAGTCCAAGTTCTCTACACATTCTATCGTTCACATTATCTAACGCTTTCTTATATTCTGCATACGTTGGAGACAGAACCATTAAATTAGGAATGAATATATCGTTATATCCTTTATTTTGTAACTCTTTCTGCATTTTTCTCTGTGCAATAAATGCTGGATGGTATTTCATTATACCGTTTTTCATTTTAGCACCTTTCCATACTTTTTCTTTTAGTCTTTCATATTCACTTTCACTCATATCACGATAATAGGCTATCATCTCATCTGCGGTTCTGGTTTCTTGTGCAATCCCACCTATCATCTTCGCACCTATTCCCATAATAAAAGGAACTTTCAATGTCGTTTCATCGCAATATTCTAATATATTATGTAGTGCCTGCTTCTGTTCCAGAGTCTTCAACCTTACATTAAGAAATGGTTTGAAATGACTTTTAAAATAATCTCCCCATTCTTTTCCCGGTAGCAAAGACTCAATTGCATTTTCAACGGTTTGATAATCAAGTGCCTCATTTGCTTTGTCTGCGTCACCATCATCTATAAATTGCTTCAAAGCTTCAAGTTCTGAGTCTTTTAAAACTTTTTCCTGCACTTTTTCTTGATAAATACGAAGAAGAATACTTTTGTCGCCAGTTTCCAAAAGGCTCTGTATGTCTTTAATACTAATACCGAGTTTTCTATATACTGAAATCTTTTTTAAAGTTTCAACATCTTGTGCAGTATAGTTACGATAACCATTGTTATCTTTATCCACTGACAGCAATCCTTTTTCTTCATAATACTTAACTGCACGCTTTGTCATTCCAACCTCATTTATAATTTCATTTAATAACATCCGATGCACCTCCTTATGATTTATGTTGATAGTATAAGCGTATACGCTGCGTGCAGGTCAAGAGTTTTTCGTCTTTCTTCTAAAAATGGGCAATCCCGATTTCAGGACTGCCCATTCATTCTGCCAATTATGCGATTTTTTCTTGCTTGCACCGATTTCTGCATCAATTGATGTAAGTTTGATGTAAATCGCTGTTTTTTTAGTTTTTTATCAAATGAAGTACGTCCCGTCTATTCGGTAAAACGGTACATCTTTACATCATCTTAATAGAGCTTTGCACCTGCTGGAATATGGTCATCAACCATCAGAAGATGGAGCTTTTCTTCGCCTTCTTCTTCGTGGATAGCACTGAGGAGCATACCGCAAGAGTCAATGCCCATCATCGCTCTCGGTGGAAGATTTGTGATAGCGATAAGCGTCTTTCCAACCAGTTCTTCAGGCTCATAATAAGCGTGAATACCGCTTAAAATGGTTCTGTCTGTGCCTGTTCCGTCATCAAGCGTAAACTGTAACAGTTTCTTTGACTTCGGTACTGCAACACACTCTTTAACCTTTACTGCACGGAAATCTGACTTACTGAATGTATCAAAATCAACAAATTCCTCAAATAAAGGCTCTACCTTTACCTTAGAAAAATCAATCTTTTCAGACTCAGTTTTTACATTTTTTTCAGGTGCTTCAGAAGCTGTATTATTTACATCATTTTTCTTATTTACACCATCTAAGGACTTCATTGTTGGGAACAGCAGCACATCTCTGATCGCCTCAGCCCCTGTCAACAGCATACACATACGGTCGATACCGAATCCGATACCACCTGTAGGCGGCATACCAATTTCCAGTGCGTTCATGAAGTCTTCATCTGTTGTGTTGGCTTCATCATCACCCTGTGCAAGCAGTTCTTCCTGTGCTTTGAAACGTTCTCTCTGATCAATCGGGTCATTCAGCTCTGAGTATGCATTTGCCATTTCCCATCCGTTCATGAAGAACTCGAAACGTTCTACATAGTCCGGATTTTCCGGTTTCTTCTTTGTAAGTGGTGAAATCTCAACCGGATGATCCATAACGAATGTCGGCTGAAGAAGGTGTTCTTCTACATATTCTTCGAAGAACAGATTCAGAATATCACCTTTTTTATGTCTTTCTTCAAATTCAAGATTGTGTGCTTTCGCAAGTTCTCTTGCCTGTTCAAGAGTTTCTACTTCGTTCCAGTCAACACCTGCATATTTCTTAACAGCATCAACCATTGTGATACGCTCAAACGGCTTTCCGAGATCCATCTCGATTCCTTTATATACAATCTGAGTAGTTCCAAGAACTTCCTGTGCAACAAAACGGTACAGGTTCTCTGTCAGATCCATCATGCCATGATAGTCTGTGTATGCCTGGTAAAGTTCCATCAGAGTGAATTCCGGGTTATGTCTTGTATCAAGACCTTCGTTACGGAATACACGTCCAATCTCATATACTCTTTCCAGACCACCAACGATCAGTCTCTTCAGATAAAGTTCCAGAGAGATACGGAGCTTCAGGTCTTCGTTCAGGGCATTGAAATGTGTCTCGAACGGTCTTGCAGCTGCTCCTCCGGCATTCTGTACAAGCATCGGAGTCTCTACTTCCATAAAGCCTTCATTTCCAAGATATTTACGGATTGCGGTAAGGATCTTGGAACGTTTAATAAAAGTATCCTTTACTTCCGGGTTCATGATCAGATCCACATATCTCTGACGATAACGGGTATCTGTATTTGTCAGTCCGTGGAACTTCTCCGGAAGGATCTGCAGACTCTTTGAGAGAAGCTTTACAGCAGATGCATGAATGGAAATCTCCCCTGTCTTTGTTTTGAATACTTCTCCTTCAAGACCTACGATATCACCGATATCCATCTTCTTGAATGCTTTATATTCTTCTTCTCCGATACTGTCTCTTGCTACATAAGACTGGATATTCCCCTGTAAATCCTGCACATTACAGAAAGATGCTTTTCCCATCACACGTTTGGACATCATACGTCCTGCGAGTACAACGTGTTTTCCTTCCAGTTCATCAAAGTTGTCTTTCACTTCCTGGCTGTGATGTGTTACGTCATATTTTGTGATCTCAAAAGGATTCTGTCCGTTTGCCTGCAGTTCTGCAAGTTTCTCACGGCGCACCTTTCTTAAATGATTCAAATCCTGTTCCTGTCCATTGTTCTGCTGTGTTGCCACTTTTTTCACTCCTTCTCTCTGCTGTATACCATCTTATACTGAACGATTGATCTTCAGTACTTCGTACTCAATAACTCCTGCCTGTGTCTCAACTGCTACTACGTCTCCGACTTTCTTACCGATCAGGGCTTTTCCTACCGGAGATTCATTGGAAATCTTACCTTCCAGGCTGTTTGCTTCTGTAGAACCTACCAGCTGAAATACGATTTCCTCTTCAAATTCTTTATCATATACATCTACTGTACATCCGATGTTGATGGTATCAAGATCTACGTCATCTTCTACTACAACTTCTGCATTCTTGAGGATTTTCTCAAGTTCTTCGATACGTGCCTCGATATCACGCTGCTCGTCCTTTGCTGCATCGTACTCAGCGTTCTCTGAAAGGTCTCCCTGTTCTCTGGCTTCTTTGATCTTTCCTGCTACTTCTTTTCTTTTCACAACTTTTAAATTTTCAAGCTCATCTTCCAGTTTCTTAAGTCCTGTATAGGTGAGTAATGTTTTCTTTGCTTCCATTATAATTCTCCTTACTTACCGACAAATCATTTTCTATTCAAGCCGCAGATACTGATTTTATCCGCATTTAAAGCTACTTTCACAATTTCATTATTATACATATTTCCAGCGGCTGTGTCAACAATTCTTTGCTGGTTTAATATATGCAAAAACGCATTCTCTCATGCGAAAGAACACGTTTTATGTCTATCCGATTTTTTCCATTAAAAGGTTCTCCAGTTCTTCATAACTTTCCACCTGATTGATCTCATCTCTGAGCTTCGCAGAACCCTGCATTCCCTTGGTATACCATGCCACATGCTTGCGCATTTCACGGATTCCGATATAATCTCCCTTGAACTCGATCTGCAGTCTTGCATGACGCAGCATTGTTTCCCGGATCTGGTCTGTGCCCGGTCTTTCCGGAATGGATCCGGTCTCTTCATATGCCAGTAATTCCCTGAAGATCCATGGATTTCCCTGGCAGCCTCTTCCGATCATCACACCATCACAGCCGGTCTGCTCAAACATATCCAGTGCCTTCTGTCCGCTTGTCACATCCCCATTTCCGATTACAGGAATCTTCACTGCTTCTTTCACCTTACGGATAATCTCCCAGTCTGCATTTCCGGAGTAATACTGTTCTCTGGTCCTTCCATGTACTGCGATTGCCGCTGCACCTGCTTCTTCTGCAACCTTCGCAATCTCCGGTGCATTGATACAGGTATCATCAAATCCTTTGCGGATCTTTATCGTCACCGGTTTCTTGATCGCTCTCGCTGTCTTATATACAATATCATAGATTCGCTTCGGATCCTTCATCAACGCCGAACCTTCTCCATTGCGCACGACCTTTGGAACCGGACAGCCCATATTGATATCCAGGATCTGAAATGGAAGTTCTTCGATCCGCTTTGCCTGCTCGGAAATGATGTCCGGATCTTCCCCGAAAAGCTGAAGTGATACCGGGTATTCTCTTGGATCGATCGCAAGCAGCGCCTTGGTATTCTTATTCTTGTACTGGAGCGCCTTTGCACTGATCATTTCCATGCACAGAAGCCCTGCTCCCTGTTCCTTGCATAACAGACGAAATGGCAGGTCTGTTACCCCTGCCATCGGTGCCAGCACATAACGGTTCGGAAGCTCTACATTTCCTATCGTCAGTGTCTTTATCATTCAATCTCTTCCCCCAGAAAAAATACTTTGTAGTAAAGCTGAAGCTGTGTCAGAAGCTCCTGCTTCTTCTCGTCTGTCTGAATCTCCTTGATCTTCAGACGGCTTCCGATCTCGTCAAACATCGGATCTCCCTCTGCAGAAGTCACTTCAAATTCCAGCTCCCCATTCTCCTCAAATACAAGTGTAAGGATTCCCCCAACATCATGTACATACAGCACACACATGATCTTCAATTCATCTTTGATGTGCTGTGGCAGATTATCAAAATCCGGATTCATATAAAATTTTTCTTCGTAAGAGTTGGCTCCGCATAATACGATCTTATCCTGATACATAAATTCTCCTTCTATACATACCCATAAATTCCACGTACCGAAACTTCTCCGGCAAAGACAGACTTTCGGCTGCCGTCTTCACATTCTACCTGCAATTCCCCGGTCTTGTCAATCCCCAGTGCCAGTGCATCATATTCATGTCCCGGTTCCAGTACACGCACCCGACGCCCACAGTTTACCAGCAGACGGTTATAATCTTCCATGATCGGCTCCAGACTTCCCGCCTCGCAGACCGCTTCGTAGGCTTTTTCGAAATGCTCCATGATCGCAGCGATCAGCTCAAACCTGCGAAATTCTTTGCCCGCTTCGATCCGCAGCGAAGTCGCTGTCTTTGCGATATCTTCTGGAAAGGACTCCATATTGACATTGATTCCGATTCCGATCACTACATGATTGATGTAATCGATCTCTGCGCTCATCTCCGTCAGTATCCCACTGATCTTCTTTCCACTCACGACCAGATCATTCGGCCATTTGATTCCTATATCCAACTCGGTCTTTTCACGCAAAGCTTTCGTTGCCGCATACGCCATGACAAGTGTCAGCATCGGTGCATCTGACGGATTCATCACAGGTCTTAACAGAATCGACATGGAAATACTGCTGCCCGCCGGTGATTGCCAGCATCTGCCGCGTCTTCCTTTTCCCGCCGTCTGCGTCTCCGCAACAAAAAGAGTTCCATCTGCACCTCCGGCCTCGCCAAGTGCTTTGGCCCGGTTATTAGTCGAATCGATCTCGTCATAATACTCCAGATTTTTCGCCATCCATTTTGTCTCCAGACAGCTTTTTATCGCATCCGCGGTAATCCGATCCGGAATATCCACAATGCGATAACCTTTGTTTCTCACGGCTTCAATCTCATAGCCTTCTTCTTTTAACTGATTGATTGCTTTCCACACAGCAGTCCTGGACACCTGAAAGTGGTCACAGAGCTGCTGCCCCGACAGATACCCATCGCTCTGCCGGAGCATCTTTAATATCTCCGCTTTCATGCTTATTATTCGTTCTCTCCTAAAGTTGCAACCATAACTGCCTTAATTGTATGCAGACGGTTCTCAGCTTCATCAAATACTCTTGACTGTGGCCCTTCAAATACTTCTTCGGTAACTTCTTTTTCTTTGATCGCCGGCAGGCAGTGTGAGAAGATTGTAGTATCTTTTCCTGTACGTTCCATCAGAGCTGCATTTACCTGATATGGCTTTCCGAGACGCTCTCTTTCCTGCTCTTTCTTTTCTTCACCCATGGAAATCCATACGTCTGTGTAAATGACATCTGCTCCCTTTACACCATCAAGGTCATCGGTGATCTCGATAGTTGCTCCGGATTCTTTTGCATATTCGTCACATCTCTTCCACAGAGATTCCGAAGTCCAGAGTGGCTTCGGTGCAACGATTGCTACATCTACTCCGATTTTGGCGCATCCTACCAGAAGGCTGTTCGCAACGTTGTTACGTCCATCTCCAAGGTATGCAACCTTCAGACCTTTCAGGTGTCCGAATTCTTCTTTCATGGTAAGGAGCATAGCCAGACATTGTGTCGGATGTGTAGTATCTGTCAGACCATTCCATACCGGAACTCCACTATACTCTGCAAGTACATCTGCGTATCTCTGTTCAAATCCACGGAATTCGATTCCATCGAACATTCTTCCAAGTACACGTGCTGTATCTTCGATACTCTCTTTATCGCCTAACTGGATCTCATTACCTGCAAGGTATGTCGGGATTCCACCTTCATCCTGTGCTCCTACGGTAAATGCACATCTGGTTCTTGTAGATGGCTTTTCAAAAATAAGGGCAATGTTCTTTCCTTCCAGGCTGTGTCCTTTAATTCCTGCTTTCTTCTTTGCCTTTAATTCACCTGCCAGGTCAACGAGATATTCAATCTCTGCCGGTGTATAATCTTCCAGTTTCAAAAAACTTCTTCCTTTTAAATTCATCTTGTAGTCCTTTCTCAGCTTTGCAATCGCATGGACGAATTTCGGCAGTTTTTCTTTTCCCTCATCTGTAAGAGTCCCGTACTTTCTGCTCGTCTCATTCCACAGTTCATCTGCTGTATAAATATTATATTTTGGAATTCTCATGAGCTTCGCACTTGCCTCCAGCATTCCATAGAACAACTCTCTGTCTGAACAGCCGATCGGCAACTTGAGTTTGAAACGATATTCCGTCTTTTCAAGTTCGCTCAAAAGCTTCATTATTTCTACATAATAACACTCTTCTCGTGTTTCTTCAATATAGTAAATCGATCCAGTGAGCCCGTAAAGCGCTCTTTTTGCATCATAATAGCCAATTTTCAAATTCTGTCTGCTCCGCTTTGCCGAAAATTCGAGAATACTGCCAAGTCCTACTCTCGGTTCGATCTCCAGCAGAGAGCCGTCTTCCGGAATCGTCGTCTTCGGCACTCTTCCCGGGCCAAAGATCCTTACCTGGATCAGATCCTTATATCCCCTTTTTAGAAGAGACGCGGTCGGCACATTATTGACCGCACCACCATCAATATATGTCTTGCCGTGCAGCGGTTCATTTTTAAATCCAAGCAGATATGCGCTGGCAAGAAGAAAATCCTCCAGAAGACCTTCCGGTATATCTTCAATACTCAGATCCAGTTCCTTCATATCCGATACAGAAAATGTCAAAAGGCAGAATTCTTTTCCGCATTTCCTGATCTTTTCTTCGTCTACAACCTCATGGATCAATTCCTTAAGCGGTGTAATATCAATTCCACCATCTGCAAGCTTCTTCCAGAGACCTTTCAAAATCTCTCTTATGGATGCCTCTCCATCAAAGAACTGTTCCATCAACTCATCATCCACATCCATAACACGGGAAAATGCCATCTCTTTCCAGATATGTCCTGCTTTCTCCAGATCTCCCATACAAACAAGGGCGCCATTCAGGGCGCCCACAGAAGTACCCGCTACTGCACTGATCTTCACACCAGCTTCCGAAAGAGCCCGCCACGCACCGATCTGATACGCACCTCTGGCTCCTCCTCCATCGAATACCAATCCATATTCTTTATTTAAATCGATTATCGGTTTCATCAAATCACACTCTCCTTTGCGCTTGATTTCCCCTCATCACTACCGTCGCTGTCTTGCCGCCTCGAACATCAGAACCGAAGATGCAACCGCCGCATTCAGTGATTCTACCTCTCCACACATCGGAATCTTGATATAACACTCTGCTACATCTGCCACTTCATCCCGAAGTCCGTTACCCTCATTTCCAATTAAAAATGCTGTCCCTCTTGTGTAATCCTCCTGATCGTAGCTGTTCTTTCCTTTCAGATGTGCCGCATAGGAATGAATCCCGGCTTCTGCAAGTACTTCCAGGGTTTCTGGCAAATGCTCTACATACACAAACGGCATTCGGTAAACCGATCCCATCGTTGAACGGATCACCTTAGGATTGTAAATATCCACACAGTCGTGACTCATGATCACGCCGGTTACGCCTGCCGCTTCCCCCGCACGGAGAATGGTTCCCAGGTTTCCCGGATCCTGCAGATTATCCAGCACCATCAGAAGCGGTTTCCTTCCCTGCGCGTCCAGATCCAGCATCTCACATATCTCACAGCTCCTCTGCTCCATCACAAGCAGGATCCCCTGTGGTGTCTTTGTATCTGACACGTGGGAAAATACATGATCTGACAGGATTTCCATCTGTCTTCCCCATGCCGAAAGTCCCAGCTCTTCTCCATATCGGCTGTAAAACTGCTCCGATACATAAACCTCTCTCACCTGCGCACGCGGAGCTTCCCGGTACATCCGGATCCCTTCTACGATATAGATGCCTTCTTCATCACGTGCCTTTCTCTTTTTCTGCCATGTAACAAGCTGTTTTACCCTGGCATTTCCTGTACTGGTTATCATACTGTAATCTCTTTCCTTTTATTCTTTTTCATTACATCTTGAAACGATATCCCACACCCCAGATTGTCTCAATATACTGTGGGTTTGAGGTATCATATTCAATTTTCTCACGGATTTTCTTGATGTGCACAGTTACCGTTGCGATATCTCCGATGGATTCCATATCCCAGATCTCGCTGAAAAGTTCATCCTTGGTATATACATGGTTCGGATGACTGGCAAGGAAGGTCAGAAGATCAAACTCTTTTGTTGTAAAATTCTTCTCCACTCCGTTTACCCACACTCGGCGTGCAGTGGTATCAATCTTAAGTCCACGGATCTCAATCACCTTATTTTCTTCCACGGCACTTCCGATCAGCCGCTCATAACGTGCCAGATGTGCTTTTACCCTTGCCACCAGCTCGCTTGGACTAAACGGCTTGGTCATATAGTCATCAGCCCCAAGTCCGAGTCCTCTGATTTTGTCGATATCATCTTTTTTCGCAGATACCATGATGATCGGTGTATTCTTTTCCGCACGAACCTTACGACAAATCTCAAAGCCATCCACGCCCGGAAGCATCAGATCCAGGATCACCAGATCAAAATCACCGAAAAGCGCCTTATCAAGCCCTGTCTGTCCATCATTTGCAACCTCTACTTCAAATCCACTCAGCTCCAGATAATCTTTCTCCAGATCTGCAATACTCTCTTCGTCTTCTACAATTAAAATCTTACTCATTTATCGGTACCTCCTGATATTTTCTGATTACAAAATACATCACTGTGCCAACACCTTCCCGGCTGGTCGCCCAGATTTTGCCACCGTGATCTTCAATGATCTTCTTCACGATCGAAAGACCGATTCCGCTTCCGCCCTTGGATGAATTCCTTGAAGCATCCGTCCGGTAGAACCGGTCAAATATATTCGGCAGATCTTTCGCTGCGATTCCTTTTCCGTTATCCTCAAGCTCTACCTGAATAAAATCACCTACGTCCTTTACCCGCAGATTGATCAGTCCGTGCTCTCGTTCCATGTATTTCAAAGAATTGCTGACAATGTTGTTGATCACTCTCTTTAACTGTTCCGGATCTGCAATGATCTTCTGATCACCCTCTACATAATTGAAATAACCAAACTCTACATTCTTTGAATCCAGCTCCATCTCAATATCTTCGGCACAGTCATTGAAATAATCGTTGACTGAAAGCGGTGCAAAGTTGTACGGGATCCGGTTTGTATCGATCTTCGCATATAAGGTCAGTTCGTTGATCAGCGTATCCATCTCATTCGCCTTATTATAAATGGTTCCGATATATTTTTCCATCTTCTCCGGCGTATCTGCAACCCCGTCACGGATTCCTTCCACATAACCCTTGATTGCTGTGATCGGCGTCTTTAAGTCATGGGAAATATTGCTGATCAGTTCTTTGCTTTCCCGGTCACTCTTCAGCTTCTCCTCTGCATTATCTCTCAGACGAATCCGCATCTTTTCAAATGCCTGCATCAGCCGTCCCATCTCATCATCTTTTTCCGGCTTGATCTCAAAATTCAGATTGCCTTCTTCTACGTTCTGCGCTGCTTCCTGCAACTTGTGAATCGGACTGATGATACTTCCATAAATCCACACCATCATGATCATCGCTGTAAATGCCAGAATCAGGACTACTGCGATACATGCGCTTATAATAAACTGCTGGATCTCCGGCATATCTCCCAGCACTCTGATGGATTTTGCAAAATCTTTATATTCCTCACCGGTAATTCCATAAGTATGCTCAATGACTCCGATCTGATAACGCGCAATTCCAAATATAAATGCCGTTGTCAGGATAGTCGGTATCATGATCATCGTCACAAAAGAAATCACCAGTTTCGTCCTTAGTTTCATGCTATATTCATCCTCCATTCATCATGCACGCCCGGTTATGAGGTCCGTATGGCGCTCACGCAAGTCTGCCTGATAACTAATAGCATATCATAAAAACGGGTGCTTCACATCAAAGCACCCGTAAAATTTTCTAAATTTTTTCTAAAACGATCAAATTCAGAACCTGTTATTAAAGATATTTCTTTAAAGTATCCACTTTATCCAACTTCTCCCATGGAAGATCCAGGTCGTTACGTCCAAAGTGTCCGTAAGCTGCTGTCTGTTTGTAGATCGGACGTCTCAGATCAAGCATCTTGATAATTCCAGCCGGACGAAGGTCAAAGTTCTCTCGAACGATTTCCACAAGCTTATCATCTGCAATCTTTCCTGTTCCGAAAGTATCTACCATAACAGATGTCGGCTGTGCAACACCGATTGCATAAGAAAGCTGGATCTCGCATTTTTTGGCAATTCCTGCTGCTACGATATTCTTAGCAACATAACGTGCTGCATAAGCTGCTGAACGGTCTACCTTTGTACAGTCTTTTCCGGAGAAAGCTCCACCGCCGTGACGCGCCATTCCACCATAAGTATCTACGATGATCTTACGTCCGGTAAGGCCGCTGTCCCCATGTGGTCCACCGATCACAAAACGTCCGGTCGGATTGATGAAGAATTTTGTATTCTCATCTACCATATCTGCCGGAAGGATTTCATCAAAAATGTATTTTTTCACGTCTTCATGGATCTGTTCCTGTGAAACATCCGGATCATGCTGTGTAGAAAGTACTACTGCATCAAGGCGGGCCGGAACTCCATTTTCATCATATTCTACTGTTACCTGTGTTTTTCCATCCGGACGAAGATATGGAAGTGTTCCGTTCTTTCTTACTTCTGTAAGACGTCTTGCAAGTTTGTGTGCAAGAGCGATCGGATAAGGCATATATTCTTCTGTCTCATCAGATGCATATCCGAACATCATTCCCTGGTCTCCTGCACCGATTGCTTCCAATTCTTCATCTGACATCTTGTGTTCCTTTGCTTCAAGAGCTTTATCAACACCCATAGCAATATCGCTTGACTGTTCGTCAATTGCTGTCAGAACGCCACATGTGTCAGCATCAAATCCGTACTTTCCTCTTGTATAACCAATTTCGCGAACAGTATCACGAACGATTTTCTGAATATCTACATATGCATTTGTAGTAATTTCTCCCATTACCATAACAATTCCTGTAGTCGCGCATGTCTCGCAAGCTACACGGCTCATTGGATCCTGCTCCATAAGTGCATCCAGGATTGCATCGGAAATCTGGTCGCACATCTTATCCGGATGTCCTTCAGTTACTGATTCAGAAGTAAATAATAATCTCTCCATCTTTTTTCCTTTCTTTTCTTCTTTGTATCTGCCTCTCTTATCTCTGGAATAATGAAAATCGACAAACAGAATTTCTCTTCTGTCTATGCAAATTTAAAGGTCAGTCCCAAAGGACTGACCTGATATCTCATCATCAATCCTCTTATTGTTCGATTGCTCGCTCAGGTTGGCACCTTCCGGCTTACCGGGGTTGCCGTGGCTTCGCAGGTCCTTTGTACCTCCACCACTCTGAATAAGAGAAAGCGTATTTAATTGTTACCGCTACACATCATAACACTGTCCATAGCTTCCGTCAATATACATTTTGGGAAATATGTTCTATCAAAACAGGAATTCCTGTCTTAACCTACTTTTAACTTGAATTTCTGGATCTCACGTTCTGTAGAAACTCTCTCAATCACTGCACCGAGACTTCTGAGCTTCTCTTCAAAACGTTCGTATCCCCTCTGGATATATACGATGTCATCTACGATCGTAATGCCATCTGCGGCCATTCCTGCAATCACAAGTGCTGCTCCTGCACGAAGATCCGGTGCACTGACCCTTGCTCCCGAGAATTTATCTACGCCTTCGATAGTCGCTGCATTGCCTTCAACCTTGACATTTGCACCCATTCTTGCAAGTTCTGAAAGATATTTGAAACGATTCTCGAAAATACTTTCTGTAATCGTGCTTGTCCCTTTACAAAGAGCAAGTGTAACACCGATCTGCGGCTGCATATCTGTCGGGAATCCCGGATATGGAAGAGTCTTCACCTGTGTATTATGAAGATCTCCTTTGGACACAACACGCACTGCATCATCAAATTCTTCTACTTCACATCCGATCTCAACAAGCTTTGCAATCGTAGCTTCCAGATGCTTCGGAATGACATTCATAACAGTCACATCACCTCTGGTTGCTGCTGCCGCAAACATAAATGTGCCGGCTTCGATCTGATCCGGAATGATAGAATAATCTGTCTTATGAAGACGGGATACACCGCGGATCTTGATCACGTCCGTACCTGCTCCACGAATGTTCGCTCCCATACTGTTCAGGAAGTTTGCCACATCGACAACATGAGGCTCTTTTGCCACATTCTCAAGGATCGTAAGTCCTTCTGCCATCGATGCTGCCATCATAACGTTGATCGTAGCTCCTACGCTTACCACATCAAAATAAATGTGCTTTCCGATCAGACGCTCTGCTTCTGCGATAATCTTGCCATGCTCGATATCCACATAAGCACCAAGCGCACGAAAACCTTTCAGATGCTGGTCGATCGGACGGCTTCCGATATTGCATCCTCCCGGAAGAGCGACTTCTGCTCTTTTATACTTACCAAGAAGTGCTCCGAGCAAGTAATAAGATGCACGGATCTTCTTGATGTAATCATATTCTATATCAAAATTTTCAATGTTGCTTCCGTTGATTCTGACTGTGTGCCGGTCAATACGGTCAACCTCGGCACCAATTCCACTGATTGCTTCCAGCAGAACGTTGATATCGTTGACATCCGGAAGATTATCGATAGTAACTGTCTCATCTGTCATAATCGCAGCTGCCAGAATTGCCAGTGCTGCATTCTTTGCTCCACCGATCTCGACTTCGCCGACCAGCGGATTGCCACCCTTAATAATATACTGTTCCATTTCGCACCTCAATTAACGATTTCTTTCCCTCTGAAATATATCCTGTTCTATACTTCTGTCAAACACTCTATTCATACTCTTTATTATTTCATGAATAAAAAACCTCATACTTTTTATTCTTTCCAGATCTCTCAGGATTTGTATGAAGCTTTTTGTATAATCCTCTATATCACATATCAGTATAGCATATTTCTATATTCATTGCAAAATTATTTATCTTGCTTTCTTCATTTTCGTAAAACTTTTGTAATAATTTCTTTAAAAAATTTATTGATTTTCCAAAACTTCCATTACATTTTCAATGGTTTCTTCCAGCTCCAGTCCATCCTCTGAAACAGTAATATCTGCATATTTTTCAAATAATACTACTCTTTCGTCATATAGATCCTTCAGCGTCTGCCCGTCCCGAAGTGCAACTCCCCTTTTCTTTGCATTCTTCAGTCTGGAATTGATAACCTCAAATGACGCATGCAGATAAACAATGGTTCCGATCTCTTTGTAATGCTTCATTGCTTCTTCACAGTAAACTACGCTTCCTCCCGGGGAAATCACCGCATGTTCCGCTTCCACATCACGATTGACCTGATTCTCAATACTTAAGAATCCGTCCAGACCTTCTTCTGCGATAATCTCCCGCAAAAGTCTGTTCTCCTGCTTCTGAATCAGCAGATCTGTATCAATAAACTCGTATCCAAGCCGCTTTGCGACTACCACTCCGACGGTACTTTTTCCAACTGCCGGCATTCCGATAAATATAATATTCTTCATATGTACCCTGGCCCACTCCTTACCGAAACTGTGTTTCAGATGCTGTCATTTTTATATCGGACGATATTATAGCACAAGTCCTGTGCATGAAGCAACTGTTTTTTCCTGTTGCCGCCTGCCTTTTCCTCTTCTTTCCATCAATTCCTGGTACATCAGGATTTCTACGATCTCCCGGATCTGTTCCGGAGTATAGGTCTCTTTTTCCCATTTTTCCTGTTTCATGACCTGTTCATACGCCCTGCGACACATCAGGCACAGCTGGAGCTTATCCGGGTACTCATCATAGATCATGCTTCCTTCATATTCCTGGCGGTCGCATTCTTCCTGTATATATGGAAAAATCTTTTTTGCTGTTGCCGGATACATACTTTGCAGGTATTCCCGGTCGCGCTTCTGGATTTTGTCTTCGTCAAATGCGTGTGGAATCGGATACATCATATAATAAGGCAATCTCAGGTCCATGTCTGGCACTTCCATTTCTTTTTTCTATGCTTTAGTGTATGCGGTATGGGGGAGTGGGGTTCCTGGGAGGTGGGTGTGGAAGGGGGACGATTTTCGGGCAATCCTGTTTCCGGGGCGGATTCGGAATGTAACAGGGAGGTAACGGGGAAGGAAGCGGCAAGTGGCGGCACCGGACAGATTCGCCCCGAAATCTGATGATTTCGCGGCTCAGGCTGTCCTCACCAGTCGTGCGGGAGGCACGGCTGGTGTCCACCTCTTGCCACTTCCTTCCCCTAACTCCCTGTAACGTTCCTGCATATGCCCTGGAAACAGGATTGCCCGAAAATCTGCGTGCTTCAAGACGGGAGGGGCGCCCCGGAACTCTACTCGCGAAGTTGAGTGTTGTTCAGGACGGACGCCAGGCGGACATTTGTCCTGTGGCTTGGGATATTGTGTGGGGATTTATTTTACTGGATTTTGGTTGTAAAAAGGACATATTCTATATTGAAATAATTGGGTTTATGGTATACTGAATTATAGGTATATATTTTTTCATGTTTTACGAAGGAGGCTATATATGGATATAATTATCAGACCTGCGGAAACCAGTGATTTTGACAGTGTAGTACATATCCTGAATCAGGTTCAGGCTTTGCATGTGAACTGGCGGCCTGATATTTACAAAGAAAGTAAGGATTTTTTCTCTTTGGATGCTTTTCAGGATGCTTTGGATAAAGAAGCTTTTTATGTTGCCGAATCAGAGCACAGGATTATTGGAATTCTGGAGCTTACATACCGGCATATTGAATTTCCTTCGATGCTTACCCGTGATGTAATTTATATCGATACAATGGCGGTTGATGAAAATTACAGAGGTATGGGTATCGGACATCATTTTTTTGAAATGCTAAAGAACTTAAAAAAAGAGAAACATTTTGATGGCATTGAATTACAGGTAAACGCTAAAAATGTGGCTGCATATGAAATGTACAAAAAATATGGCTTTACAGAAAAATCAATCAACATGGAATTATTATAAGTAGTGAGGTGCAAAGTTATGAATAATGAAATTGTGAATGCTATGGAGGAACTTGAAAACTGGTTGGCTGATCCGGCTGAGCTGGGGCGGAAACCGGCGAAGATTGAGTATACGGCTTCTTTTGAGGATGAGGATGGGATCAAATGTATGATCTTTAAATTCAAGAAATCTTTCTTTGGAAAATGGCTTCTTGGAATCGTCAGTGAATCCGGAACCTTCAGTGAGATGAAGGAATACAATTCTGCCACAGAAACAGAAAATGCAAAAGCATTGCTTCATATTTTAAAAGAATACTGGAAAAAAATGGCAGAAAAAGAGCAGGGATTTATCGAAATTCCGATTGAAAATCTAATCGAATGGGACGAGCCGAATGGGGAAGGTTGTATCGTTTCCGATAAGATCACAAAAGAAGGCTACAAAGTCGGCTACATGCTCCGCGAAGAGCCAACAGAAGGGAATCCGGACAGTGGCTGGAGATTCATGGCTGGTAATGAAGATGACGAATATATGGACAATCCGGATAATCATCATGTCTTTGCACTCAACACCATCTGCAATTACGACAGCGATATTATTCCTTATCTTCATGCCAAAATCGGATCTGCTTTCATACGTGTAGATGAGTCCCATTTTGAAAAATATCATGAATTTAAGCCTATGTTCATCCAAAAGCAATAAATAAGTAAAAATAAACTCTGTTTTTTCCACTTCACCACAACATCCCCGTCTGCCAATGCACAGGCGTGTGGAAGGTTTGACTTTCCGGTTCCGTTTTGTACTACAGCCATCAAGTCAATGAGACGTACCAGAAAGCCAAACCTTCCACACGCCATCCCATTCGCCACCTACAACTTAATCTTAGCCAGCGCATCCGCAAATGGATTATTCACCGGCTCATCCTTCTGCTGTCTTAAATATTTCTGCACATCCTTCTTGCTGACTCCCGCACCTTCTTTCTTCCGTCTCTCCTGAAACGATGTCAGCTTCTCCTTATGTCCGCAGACACACACAAAAATCTGTCCATCCCCTCTTCCTTTCAGCTGCATCTTCTTGTGACACACAGGACATCTCGCATTCGTTGTCCGTGATACTGTTTCGCGGTATCCGCACTCTCTGTCCTGACAAACCAGCATCTCACTGTTCTTTCCTTTCACTGCAAGCATTCTCTTACCACATCGTGGACATTTACTATTTGTCAGATTATCATGCCGGAACGTTCCAGCTCCCGCCTTAATCTCAGAAACCACCTGATCCGTATATTTATCAATATCCTTCATAAAATCCTTCCGCGAAAGCTTTCCCTTCGCAATCTGCGACAAACGCATTTCCCAGTCTGCTGTAAGTTCCGGCTGTTTTAACTCTTCCGGCACAAGTTCCAGAAGCTGCTTCGCTTTCGATGTAAGATAGATATCTTTTCCACGCTTTTCCAGCAAAAAGCTTTTAAAAAGTTTTTCAATAATATCCGCTCTTGTCGCAACCGTTCCCAATCCCCCTGTCTCACCAAGCGTTTTCGCCATCGCTTTGTCATGGCTTTCCATATAAGCCGTCGGGTTCTCCATTGCTGACAGAAGTGTTGCTTCATTAAAATGTGCCGGTGGCTTCGTTTTACCTTCTGTCAATGACAACACAAGTCCTTTAATCTCCTGTCCTTTTTCCAGTTCCGGCAGTGTCTGTCCTTTCAAACTCTTTCCAGACTCATATGCTTCTTCCTCTTCTTCATCCTCATCCGAATAGACTTCCTCTTCATAAGCAGCCCGCCATCCCTGCGCTTTCACAATCTTTCCAGACGCAAGAAAAGTTTCACCGCCAACCTTCACCGTAACCTGTGTCTGCTCATACTCAAATGGCGGATAAAGCACAGCAAGAAAACGCCGCACAACCAGATCATAAATCTTCCGCTCTTCATTTGTCATATGACTCAGATCCACAAACTGCTCCGTTGGGATGATCGCATGATGATCCGATACCTTCGCATCATTTACAAAAGCGAGCTTTCCGCTCAGATCCTTTTTCTTCGCTGTCATTGCAAGCTTACGGTACGGTCCTGTACCACACGCCTCCAGACGGTCCTTGATCGTCGAAACAATGTCTTTGCTCAGATATCTGGAATCCGTTCTCGGATAGGTCAGCACCTTATGATTCTCATACAGTCTCTGCATGATATTCAGCGTCTCTTTCGCCGAATATCCAAACCGCTGATTGGCTTCTCTCTGCAGCTCTGTCAGATCATACAAAAGCGGTGCATACGTTTTTTTCGGTGTTTTTTTAATCTCTTCCACTACCGCTTTCTGTCCATCCAGCTTTTTCATCAGTCCGGTCATTTTCTCTTTATCGAATGAGCGATAACTCTTTGACTTCTGATCCTGCCAGGTCAGCATAATATTTTGTCCTTTTGCAGTCATTCCATAATAACCTTCCGGAATAAAACTACGGATCTTTTCTTCTCTCTTTGCAATCATTGCAAGCGTTGGTGTCTGCACACGTCCACAGGAAAGCTGCGCATTATATTTACAGGTCAGTGCCCTTGTTGCATTGATTCCAACCAGCCAGTCTGCCTCGGCACGGCACATTGCAGCATCATAAAGCGCATCATACTCATGCCCGTTCTTCAACTTTGCAAAACCTTCTCTGATTGCTTTATCTGTTACAGATGAGATCCACAGCCTCTTGATCGGCTTTTTGCTTCCTGCTTTTTCCAGAATCAGCCTTGCTACCAGCTCTCCTTCTCGTCCTGCATCCGTAGCAATGATAATTTCATTCACATCCTTGCGGTGAATCTGTGTTTTCACCGCTGCGAACTGTTTTCCGGTCTGCTTTATTACTTCAAGCTTAAATGGAGCCGGCTTCATCGGAAGCACATCAATTTTCCACTCTTTATATTTTTTATCGTAATCTTCCGGATCTGCCAGGGTAACCAGATGACCAAGTCCCCAGGTTACAATATAACGCTCTCCTTCAATTGCTCCATTTATCTTTTTCCCACATTTAAGTACACGCGCAATATCACGCGCAACAGAAGGTTTTTCTGCAATTACAAGTGCCTTCATTCTGTCTTTTCTACTCCTTTTTATTCTTTTTCTGCTACTTCCATCATTGTCTTTAATTTATCCTGTGCTTCGGTCATACACTGGAGTAACAGTGGGTTAAATGTACCGCATTCACCATTTTGGATCATTTCCAGTGCTTTTTCATGAGAAAATGCCTTCTTGTAAACCCGTTCACTCACCAGGGCGTCATACACATCCGCCAGCGATACTACTTGTGCCGAAATCGGAATTTCTTCTCCGACAAGTCCGTCCGGATATCCCTTTCCATCATATCTTTCATGATGCCAGCGGCAAATCTCATGTGCAAGCTTGAGCAGCTTTTCATTCCGGTACATATCCAGATTATCCAGCATTTGTGCACCGATTAAGGTATGTGTCTTCATAATCTCAAATTCCTCTTTGGTAAGCTTTCCCGGTTTGTTCAGAATTTTCTCGTCAATTCCAATCTTTCCGATATCATGCAAAGCCGATGCTGTTGCAATCAATAATCTATCTTCCCATGAGAGCTGATATTTTCCTGTCTTTTTCACCAGTTGTTCCAGCAAAAGCTGTGTGATCAGATTGATATGGATCACATGCAGACCACTTTCTCCGTTTCTGAACTCAACAATCTGGCTCAGGATACCGATCATCATCCGGTTATTTCTCTCTTTTTCGTAAATCTGCCTGGTCACCAGATGGATCAGTCTCCTCTGTTTTGCATATAGCTTGATCATGTTCAGGACGCGTTGATATACGATTTTCGCATCAAACGGGCGGCTGATGTAATCTGAAACACCCATCTCATATGCCCGTCTGATATAGCTATCTGAATCTTCACTGGAAATCATGATTACCGGAATATCTTCAATCCAATGATTCTGGTTCATCGCAGCAAGGACTTCAAATCCATCCATTTCCGGCATCACAATATCGAGCAGCACCAGTGAGATCCCTGTTCCAGACCGTTCCAGTTGTTCCAGACATTCTTCTCCATTAGCCGCCTCCAAAATCCGGTAGTCCTCTTTCAGAATCTCTTTCAGAATCTCGCGGTTTATTTCCGAATCATCCACGATAAGGATCTGCTGTTTCAGTTTTTCTGATGCAGAATTTTCTTCCTTTTTCTTTCCATTTTCATCCCATTCTGTGACAACCATATTTTTATAATTTTTAGCTATATACATCTGTCTGTCAGCACTGGCAATAGCATCTTCAATATTGCCTTCGCGGAATATAGCTCCGCCGATGCTGACCGAAAGCTGCATTTTCTCATACTTCGGCACAACCGTATCGTGGATTTTTTCCCGGATCAGTTTTAGCTTATCTTCAAAAATATGTTTCTTAATCGAAGGAAGGATCAGTAAAAATTCATCTCCACCATACCGGATCAGAATATCCGTCTTCCGGATATATTTTTTGATAATGTTCGCAGTCGTTATAAGTGCCGCATCTCCCGCACTATGTCCATAAGTATCGTTATGAAGCTTAAAATCATCCAGATCGATCACTGCAATTCCAGCTTCATCCTCCATGTTTTTGATCTTTTCTTCAAAAAAACGCCGATTATATATCCCAGTCAGTACATCCGTATATAGCTTTTCATTATATCCTGACAGTTTACTGATCAGCTTATCATACCCCTCCTGATCAATCTGAATACTCTCATCAAGATTCTGAATCATTTCCATAACATAAGGTCTGCCATCAATCTCAACATAACGCGAGATCACCTGAAATACCTGCAAATCCAGAAATTCAAATTTTATCTTCTGCGTCTGTTCTTTCAGTGCCAGAAGAGAGCTACAGTTCTCGCATTCCTTGTCTTTTTTCCAGAAACTGTAACACTGACACGTTTCAGATAAATCTCCTGCATTTATCCGTTTTTCCCGATCCATCAGCATTTTCCCGTCTACCAGTCTGACAACCTGAAACACTTCCCTCAAAGATTCCATCTTTCTTTCCGCTTCCTGCATTGTCATTTGGTCCTGTTTGTTCATCCCTTTATCCTCTCAATTTTATCCTGCCATTCATACTCTTTTTTACGCTATATAATGATATGATGTTGGGGTCAAAAAGTATTTTGACCCCTTTGATACCAGATTGCTACGTGCTTTGGCACTCTCGCAATCCTCAAAAACACTCGTAATCCGCTCATTTTTCTTTGAAAAATGGCTACTTACTCATGTTTTTGGCGGATCAAGAGGTCAAAAATCCTCTTGCAAGCAAGCTTGCATCGGCTTTCTGACCTTTTGACCCTGGTATCATCATATAATAAAATTATTATAGGCAAATTCCTCCTTATTGTCCAGTTTTCCTTCATTAAAAAAACCGAAAATCCAACAAAGGATTCTCGGTTTTTAATGCTTTATGACTGAGCTGCTCCAATTCGGGCAACTGCTCTTTTCAGTGCTGCCTCTGCACGACGCATATCTGTGCCTTCCTGCTTCGCAGCAATTCTGTCCTCAGCGCGCTTCTTCGCCGCTTCGGCACGTGCCACATCAATTTCATCCGGCCACTGTGCATCTTCTGCAAGCACCGTTACCCTCTCCTGCAGGATTTCTACAAATCCTCCGAGAATTGCCGCTTTCTTAATCTCCCCGTCATTGTGGATTCGCATCACGCATGGTTCAAGAATCGTCGTCAGCGGAATATGCTTTGCATAGATACCAAGTTCTCCTTCAGTACTTACAAATTCAAGGAATTCGCAGTCACCCTCCAGAAACTTCTTTTCCGGCGAAATAATGTTAAGTTTAAATTTATCTGCCATAGGACGTCCCTCCTATTTCACACGGGCAAGCACGTCATCGATATTACCTGCATTCAGGAAATATCCCTCCGGAATATCATCATGCTTTCCTTCGAGGATCTCTTTAAATCCCTGAATTGTCTCGCCAATTGGAACATAACGTCCTTCCAGACCTGTAAACTGTGTCGCAACGTGGAATGGCTGGGAAAGGAATCTCTGGATCTTTCTTGCTCTGGATACGACCAGCTTATCTTCCTCGGAAAGTTCATCCATACCAAGAATTGCAATGATATCCTGCAGTTCTTTGTATTTCTGAAGAATTTCCTGTACTCCACGGGCTACTTTATAGTGTTCTTCTCCGACAATGTGTGGATCCAGAATACGTGAAGTAGATTCCAGTGGATCTACAGCCGGGTAAATACCAAGCTCTGTGATCGCACGGGAAAGTACGGTCGTTGCATCCAGATGGGCAAATGTTGTTGCCGGAGCCGGGTCAGTAAGGTCATCGGCTGGCACATATACTGCCTGCACGGATGTGATGGATCCGTTCTTCGTGGATGTGATACGCTCCTGCAGCGCACCCATTTCTGTCTGCAGTGTCGGCTGATAACCTACCGCTGAAGGCATACGTCCAAGAAGCGCTGATACTTCGGAACCTGCCTGTGTAAAACGGAAAATGTTATCAATGAAAAGAAGTACATCCTTTCCACCTTTATCACGGAAATATTCTGCAAGAGTCAGTCCTGTAAGTCCGACTCTCATACGTGCTCCAGGTGGTTCATTCATCTGACCGAATACCATCGCTGTCTTTTTGATAACTCCGGATTCTGTCATCTCATAGTAAAGGTCATTTCCTTCACGGGTACGTTCTCCTACGCCAGTGAATACAGAATAGCCGCCATGCTCCGTTGCAATATTGGTAATCAGTTCCTGGATAAGAACGGTCTTTCCTACACCGGCTCCACCGAACAGACCGATTTTTCCACCTTTCTGATATGGGCACAGAAGGTCAACAACCTTGATACCTGTCTCCAGCATCTCTGTCTGTGTTGCCTGCTCTTCAAAGCTTGGAGCTTTTCTGTGAATCGGTGCGTATTCAACATCCTTCGGAGCCTCTTTTTCATCAATCGGCTCACCCAGTACGTTGAAGATACGTCCGAGTGTTGCTTCGCCAACCGGAACTGAAATCGGTCCCCCGGTTGCTACGGCGTCCATGCCTCGCACCAGTCCGTCTGTCGGTCCCATGGCGATACATCTTACGATATCATCACCCAGATGCTGTGCAACTTCTACCACAAGTTTTCCTCCATCCTTGCGCGTAATCTCAACCGCATCGTTGATCTCCGGCAAGTATCCTTCCGAAAACTTAAGGTCAAGAACGGCACCGATAACCTGGGTAATCTTCCCTATATTTTTATCTGCCATTTTCTCCTCCTTACATACAGAAACCTGTATTTATCCGATCGCCTCTGCTCCGGCAATGATCTCGGTAAGTTCCTGTGTGATCGCACCCTGACGTGCTCTGTTATATTTCAATTCCAAATCATCTATCATCTCTTCCGCATTGCTGGTTGCCGAATCCATCGCCTGCATACGTGCACCGTTCTCACTGGCAACTGCTTCCACAAACGCGCCATACAGAATGCTGCTGATATATTTCGGAACAAGAAGGCTGATTGCCTCTTCCGCTTCCGGTTCAAAGTTCATCGGTGTAAGCTGCGCCTTTGCATCCTCTTCTCCCGCTTCTTCCTGCACCTCTGCCGGAAGGACTTTGATCATCGTCGGAATGTGACTTACCGTATTTTTGAAAAATGTGTAGATCAGATAGATCTCACCAATCTCACCATTTTCAAAATCTGTCAGAAGTCTTTTTGTAATACTCTTCGCATCATCATAGGACGGTTCTTCGATCATCTCTGAATAATCAGCGACAATATCATATCCTTTGTGTTTCAGAAGTTCCAGTCCTTTTCCTCCAACTGCATAGATCCGGATATTCTCCTTCGTAAAGGCTTCATTTTCAGTCACCATCTTCACTACATTGGAGTTATATCCACCTGCCAGTCCACGATTGGATGTTACAACAATGACTGCTTTCTTCTTCGAATCATCTGCTTTCAGATATGGATGATTGATATTCCCTGCCTTTGCAAGCAGAGAGGTCATTGTTGCATACATACAGTCAAAATACGGCTTTGATTCTTCTGCCCGGGTTCTTGCTTTCTGCAGCTTTACGGTAGAGACAAGTTTCATGGCTTTTGTAATCTGCTGCGTGCTCTGTACACTGGTACGGCGACGCTTGATATCTCTCATAGATGCCACTTTGTATCACCTACCTTGCCTGAAATTGTTCTTTATATTCTCCGATTGCTTTTCTGAGAGCTTCTTCTACTTCTTCTTTCAGCACTTTGTCATTCTTGATAGATTCCGGAATTTCCGGATATTTTGTCTTAATATAATCAAAAAGTCCGCTTTCAAAAGCCAGAATATCTTCTACCGCAATATCAAGAAGAAGCTTCTTAACTGCTGCATAAATGATAATAATCTGGTATTCTACCGGCATCGGCTGGTACTGCGGCTGTTTCAGGATCTCTTTGATCCGGACTCCCTGTGCCAGACGTTCGGAAGTCTCTGCATCCAGTTCCGATCCGAACTGTGCAAAGGATGCCAGCTCACGGTACTGTGCAAGATCAATACGGATTGTACCAGCGATCTTCTTCATCGCCTTGATCTGTGCCGATCCACCTACACGGGATACAGAAAGTCCGGCATTAACGGCCGGTCTGAAACCAGAGTTGAACATCTCTGTTTCCAGATAAATCTGTCCGTCTGTGATGGAAATAACGTTGGTAGGAATGTATGCTGATACGTCACCTGCCTGTGTCTCGATAATCGGAAGTGCAGTAAGTGAACCTCCGCCAAGTTCATCTGAAAGACGGGCTGCTCTTTCAAGAAGTCTTGAATGCAGATAGAATACATCTCCCGGATAAGCCTCACGTCCAGGTGGACGTTTCAGAAGTAAGGAAAGGGTACGGTATGCAGTTGCATGTTTGGACAGGTCATCATAAACGATCAGTACATCATCTCCGTTCTCCATCCATTCTTCTCCCATCGCACATCCTGAATACGGTGCGATGTACTGCAGTGGTGCAAGCTCACTGGCTGTTGACACAACTACAGTTGTATAATCCATTGCCCCAAAGGTCTCCAGAGTCTTAACAAGGGAAGCTACGGTCGAAGCTTTCTGACCGATTGCTACATAAATACACTTTACGCCCTGCCCTTTCTGGTTGATGATCGTATCGATTGCGATCGCTGTCTTACCGGTCTGTCTGTCACCGATGATCAGCTCTCTCTGTCCACGACCGATCGGAACCATGGAGTCGATCGCTTTAATACCTGTCTGAAGCGGTGTATCTACTGACTTACGGGAAATAACCCCCGGTGCCACACGCTCGATCTGACGATGCCTGATTGCCTGGATTGGTCCTTTTCCATCGATTGGCTGTCCAAGTGCATTAACTACACGGCCAAGCATACAGTCGCCTACCGGAACCTCTACAACTCGTCCGGTTGTCTTTACAGTATCACCTTCATTGATATTCTTATGATCTCCCAGAAGAACAGCACCTACGTTGTCCTCTTCCAGGTTCAGAACCATTCCGTATACTTCTGAAGGGAACTCCAAAAGTTCACCCTGCATTGCATTTTCAAGGCCGTGGACACGCGCAATACCATCTGCCACCTGAATAACCGTTCCGACATCCGATACGTTCAGCTCAGAGGAATATCTTTCAATCTGTTCTTTGATCACAGAACTTATTTCTTCTGGTCTTAAATTCATGGAGCGAATCCACCTTCTTTCTACTAATTCTAACTGCTATACCTGAATTTTCTTCAGGCTCTTTGACAGTTCATACAGCTTTGTCTTAATACTTGTATCCACAACTCTGTCACCGATACGGATCACCATTCCACCGATCAGAGAAGCATCTACCTGATAATTCATCTCAAAGGATTCATATTTTGTCGTCTGAAGAAGCCGCTGCATGACTGCTTCTTTCTGTGCCTCGCTCATTTCTACTGCTGTAGCGATATATGCAATCCCGATTTTCTTTTCTTCTTTTACAAGTCCGATAAAATATTCAAATACAGAATCTATCTTGCTGTAGCGCCCTTTTTCGATCATCAGCTTCATCAGCTCTACAATCTCATTTGAAACACGTCCGCGGAAAATCGTCTCGATCATCTGCTCTTTGTCTTCACGCATAACTCTCGGATTTCCGAGAATCTTCTGAAGCTCTGCATTTTCTTCGAGGATCACTCCGATACTCTGTACTTCCTCGAATATCTCATCCATTTTTCCGCAGTCACGGGCAGCTTCAAACAGGGCGTCACCATATACCTTTGATACTAGCTTAGCCATGTCTGTTCTCCCATTTCTTTTAATGTCTCTTCGATCAGTTCATCCTGTACACTGGTATCGATCGAAGCTGCTACTACTTTACCTGCCATTGCTGATGCAATGGAGATCATCTCCTGCTTCATATCATCAAGCGCACGCTTCCGTTCCAGTTCGATCTCATTATTGGCACGTGTGATGATCCTTGCTGCTTCTTCTTTTGCCTCTGCAACAATTTCATTTTCGGTCTTCATCGCTTTTTTCCGTGCTTCACTGAGAATAGCCTGCGCCTCTTTATCGATTTCTTTTAATTTCTGTTCGTATTCTTCTTTGTAAACGGCTGCCTCTTTCCGGTCATTCTTTGCTGACTCCTGTTCATCAGCAACTCTCTGCTTTCTGTCCTCCAGAAGTTTTCTTACCGGTTTGAAAAGCAGATATGACAGAAACGTGAACATGACAAGCATACTGAGTGCCATGACACAGGCATCAAAAAGAAGCTGCGCATCCAGATTAAACAAACGTTCCAAGGCGTTGCCTCCTTTCTCTTATTTTACAGGCAAAACCTTTTTTACAGCTTTCCAAGAAGCGGGTTTGCGAACAAGAGAATAAGTGCAATAACCAAACTGTACAGACCTGTTGTCTCTGCTACTGCCTGTCCTAAAAGCATTGTAGACGTGATGTCTGATCTTGCTCCCGGGTTACGTCCTACTGCAGATGCACCATGACCTGCTGCAATACCCTGTCCTACACCAGGACCAATACCTGCGATCATCGCAAGTCCTGCGCCGATTGCTGAACACGCTAAAATTAAAGCTTCATTTGAAATATTACCCATAATAATTTTCCTCCTTAATCACTGCAAACCTGATACTGTCTGAACTTAGATCCCAGTTTGCTTTTTACTCCGCTGACGGCATCTTGTCATTGATATATACCATCGTCAGCATGCAAAATACATATGCCTGAATTGCTCCCGAGAACACATCGAAATAGATGTGTAGAAATCCCGGCCATGCCCATGCGATCTTATACAGAAGACCATAGATAAGTCCCATGATTACAGTACCGGACAGCACATTTCCAAACAGACGAAGTGAGATGGAAAATGGTGCTGCGATCTCCCCGATCAGATTGATTGGGAACAAGAACGGCAATGGTTTGAACAGGCCTGTAAATGCCTCAATTTTGTTGTATTTGATGTTATTGAACTGAATCAGCACAAATGTGATAAGTCCAAGTGGAAGTGTTACACCATAATCTGCAGTTGGTGGCCGAAGCCCCAAAAGTCCCGAAAGGTTTGCCACAATCAAAAACAAAAACAAAGACCCGATATAATTCCGGAACGCCAGTCCGTTTTTCCCCATGCTTCCTTTTACCATATTGTCAAGCATCTCAACGATAAGCTCGGCAATATTCTGCAGGGTTCCGGGTTTGCCTTCGGCATCGCTCAGCTTAGCTCGGACAACCAACGCAAAAATCAGCAGTAATAACGCTACGATCAATATGCTGACATGTGTAGTGGTGAGCCATAACTCCTGCCCAAATAACTGGAATTTAACGAGACCGTGAATTTGAAAATCCGGCTCCTTAGCTGCCAGCATTCCTAAGCTGTTCCCCACGCGCTCTACCTCCTTTACTTAGATTTTTTGAATTTAGCGAAAAGCTTATGCATAATTGGCTGCAAATATGCCGCAAGCTTTAAACTCATAATTCCTGCAAACAATGTAAGTACATTCACAATCCGAAGCCAGCTGACGGCTATAAATACTACAACTACAACCAGATATCTTATCGCGTAAGATTTCTGCATGTATCTCTGTGCTTCCTGTTCTCCATAAAGTACCGCCTCATCCAACGAGTTTTTCATATGGATTACCATGAAAACACCTGCAGCCACCCCGATCCAAAGCCCTGCTGTCATTCTCAGATGATCCCCTGGGATAATCAGACATACAATCTGTGCGATTATTCCATACAGAAGCATAGTGATGATCATATCCTTCAGTACGGTATTGTCTGTCTTACTCATGTTGTTTCATTCCTCCCTGCTCAATTTTTGTTTTTGTCTTCCGGATCTTCATTCGCATGTCTCGCAAGTACCCATGCATTGCGCAGACCTGCCAATACACCCACTATCACCAAAGGGATAAAAACTGGAAAAGAAACCTTCTTTTCCAGCCATGTACCAAAAAAAGTGCATAGCAAAATGGGAACCAGTATACTGATGCCTAACTGACTGATGAGTGCAAAGGTTTTATATACGCTTTGTTTATATTTCATAATACTTATCTCCATTCTCTATATCACTCTCCGTTTATTATATCCTTTTTTATGAAATATGTCCACTGATTTACACACGATTGTATTTTTTCTTATACAATTTCCAAATATTGTCATCACTTTTACCAATAAATGCCATTAAATGCGTTGATTATTTAAAATATTTTATATAGTCATTTTTTTCACAATAGTAAAAGTGCTGCAAAGCGTTTTTAGCCTTGCAGCACTTTTTTATTCATCCCATTCCAATCTGTGAAGATGTCCTTCTGTATTCATTCCGGCAAACCCATTCTGCCGGAGCGCTTCATATAACACGATCGCAACCGAATTTCCAAGATTCAGTGAACGGATATCTCCGATCATCGGAATCCGGATGCTGTCTTCCTTGTGGTGACAGAGGATTTCTTCCGGAATCCCTGCGCTTTCTTTTCCGAACATGATATAACAGTCCGGTTCATATTTAACATCCGTATAAAGATTCGGTGATTTTGTAGTTGCCATATAAATCTTCGCTCCCGGATTTTTTTCCATAAAATCCCGGTAATCAATATAAGTCGTCACATCCAGATGTTCCCAGTAATCCATCCCTGCCCGTTTCAGGTTCTTTTCATTTAACCGGAAACCAAGTGGCTCGATCAGATGAAGTCTGGTATTCGTCGCCACACAGGTCCTTCCGATATTTCCGGTATTTGCCGGGATTTCCGGTTCAAAAAGTACAATATTAAGCATTTACATTCTCCTTCATTTCGTAAATTCGTGCCAGTTCGTCCGGTGCCGGTCTGTCGAGAAATCTTTTTTCTCCCCCACCCCAGATGATCCTCTCGTTTCCTTCTGTTGTGTGTCCGATGATCTCTGCCGGAATACCTTCCCTTTTCAGTCTTTCCTTTAGTTCTTCACCCTTCGGTGTCACCATAAGAACCGCTCCTGTACTGGTAAGCTGGTAAGGATTCAGATGAAATACTTCACAGACTTCAATCGTTTCCTGACGTACCGTCATTTTCTTCATCTCTACCGAAAGACCAATTCCTGCACCTTCTGCCATATCCCAAAGTGCTGCAAGAATTCCTCCTTCTCCGATCGGATGCATTGCTGACACCCCGTTCCGGCCGGCAATCTCCATTGCCCTGTCACTGAAAATTTCATCTCTCATATCTTCCAACTTATTTAAGAATCCCGGCGCAAACCGCTCTGCCAGAGCCGCCCCTTCTTCCCGTATGATCCGTAAGGTTCCTTCCATACCAATCCATTTAACCAGGACAATCTCTTCACCTGCTTTTGCCGATCTGCTTGCAAGCAGCTGTTCTTTTTTTGCCTCACCGTGTGCTGTTACATGAACAATACTCGTCTGGATCCCATTTACACTTTGCGCATCTGCAAAGAAAACCCTGAGACCTTTTTCTTTACATATCTCCGAAATCTCCACCATCATCGCTTTCAATCTGGACTCATAGGCAAACGTCGGGAGCATAATCCGGACACTGATTCCATATGCCCGCGCTCCTCTGGAAGCCAGCTGATCCACTGCCTGCGCTATGGCAAATACTCCAAGATCTTTTTCATTTCCGGCTAATGAAACATCCGTTGCGATTGTGATCCGCTCTTCACTTTCATCTGCTATATAACAGGTTTCCTCCTGTGACGGTCTTAAAAAATCTATACCTTCTATATTATTCTGTATCTGTTTTAAAACCGAACGCCGATAGACGGTCTGTGACACTCTTCCTGCTTTCATACTTTTATCCTCTTTCTGTTCTGCCATTCTTCCCAACAGCCGCCTGCTTTTTATTACTTAAGTGCAGATGCCTTGCTGATTGCCGCATTAATCTTCTCCTGATCCTGGGTTGCAATTGCTTCCTCCACCAGCTTAGTTGCCTCTGCATTATCTGATTTTGTCCCGACTTTCACGGTAACATCAGAAGTCTGATAGGTGCTGTTATTGATTACTTCCCGGCTGACCTCTTCTCCGTTTTCATAGGTAACTTTCCAGAGCCGTGCCGTGCTTCCATCCATTCCGGCTCCCTCTGTTTCCTGTGAGCCGACCGCACTTTCCGTATCTTCTACATACTTTTTCGTATACTCCGTTGTCTCCAGAGTCTCACTTTCAAATTCCACGGAATGTCCTGCAGCTCTGGTATCTTTTCCATAAATATAAAAACCAAGCTGGTTATTGCCATCAATATATCCTTCGATCAGGATCGGTGTATCGTAATTATTGACAAATTTAAAATCACTGATTCCTTCCGCTATCATTGCATCCCTTGATGGTTCTACATAGCTGACACTCATGGAATGCGGTGCACGCCGGGTGACCTCCAGTTCCGCATAAAGAACCGCATTATAAAGCGTCGTAGATACCTGACACAGGCCACCTCCGATACTCTCTACAATCTGTCCGTTCTCATAGGCACTTCCTGCCACATAGCCATTCTCTTCTGTGTAAGGAAGTGTGGCCTGTTCCACTGAAAATTCTTCTCCCGGCATAACAACAGTTCCGTTGATCAGCTCCGTTGCACGCCTGATGTTCTGCACGCGGTCCCCCCATCCGGCGTTTGTCGTATAAGAGCCAAGCTCATCCTGCAGGGATTCCAGATCTGCCTTTTTGATCGTCGGCTCTTCCGTATCCAGCTTTAACTCTACTTCTGCGTCCTCGTAATTCCATTTTTTGTTCATGAAATTCTTAATCTTCTTCACAGATTTATCTACATCAACCGTATAACCTTCTGCTTCATCTGTCAGATCGAATCCGCTTCCGTTATAGGATGCCGATGCATTGACCGCTTTCTGTTCCAGCGGAACCGCACGTTCCTGGATCAGCTCTCTGAGTTTTGCTTCATCAACTTTAAAGCTTTCATCTATGACATATTTCTTCTTATCTAAATTATGTATCTTCTGATAGCGGCTCCAGATGCTTCCATTTTTTCCGTATCCGACCGCCTTTTCTGCAAGCTTATCAATATTTTCTACTTCCGCTCCCATTTCCTCGATTGACACATCTGCGCCCTGATCTTTTACCTTCAGTACAAGTTGCTTGTTCCGATAATCTCCAAGTGTATTGTTTACCGCTTTCACTGCTTCTTCCTTGGTCATTCCGGATACATCTGTCTTCCCTATAAAAACATTTTTGCAAATATGCTCCTCATCCACCTTGCTCACATACCGCCATAATGTGAACTGAATCACGGAGAAAATAATCACGATGGCTGCAATAACCGTAATCCCCACATGCAGATTTCTCTGTCGGATACGCTTTTGTGCCTTTTCACTTAACTCTCTCTTTTTCTTTCGTGCCGCCATCAAAAAAATCCTCCTGATTTTATATGATATATGGAATAATTGATGTTGCTACCATTGCAACAATAACAACAAGAATAATCACTGCCGCTATCTTCCGTGTCTGTTTTGGATTAAACACTTTTTTTCACCTCAAATCACACATTTGTTTTCATTCTATACTCTTTCATTTCTTTTTTCAAGATATCCATTACTACTGTCAGATGTTACTGTTTGCATAATTCCCGGATTTCTTCTGTAACACAAAATACCTTTGCCTGATGATCCAGTGGGTTCCGGTTCTGGTAGTCAAACAGAAGCACACATTCTTCCTCTTTCATATCCCCCAGAACATCATAAGAAAACCTCTCGATGTGCGTCATTTTTCTAAGCTGCCGCTTCTCCATATTTTCATAATTTTCCAGATAACGCCTCTCTTCATCCTCACGGTCATAGAACAGGCGGAACTCTTCTTTGGAAATCCGCTCATCGCCTGCAAATAACGGACGGCTCTTTGCATTCTCCCTCAGATAAAAGTCCAGTGTCAGAAGCTGCTTATACGCCTCACATCTTTCTGCATCATAAAATCTTGCAAAATCATACAGGATCTCATATCTTGCCGTGCGTGCATGACTTAAAGTATCCAGCCCATTTTCTTCATAATACTCTGCCAGCTTTTCAAAAAGCGTAAATGGTCTTTTAAAGTGTCGGATCAGATAAGGAAGCGTGTAACAGAACTGCCTGCTGTTATAGTAGGTCTCCACCATTTCCTCGATCCCTTTCAAGCGCAGGGTATCCTCATATGGAAGCCACTTTGTATACAAAACTTCATACGGTGGCATTCCTTTATAAACCAATCCGTAATCGTCTCTCTTCTCTTCCATATAAGAACCCTTCAGTACTTTCAGAAAACCAAGCTGCAGCTGCTCCGGTTCCAGTGCATAAACATCATCAAAGGATTTTCCAAAGCTTTCATAATCTTCATACGGCAATCCTGCGATCAGATCCAGGTGCTGATGTACATTACCATAAGAATTGATTCTCCTTACCACTTCTGCAACCTGTTCAAATTTCATTGTCCGGTGAATCTCACGTATCGTATCCAGGTTGGTAGACTGCACACCGATTTCCAGCTGGATCAGCCCTGGCCGCATGGTTTTTATCAATTCCATTTCTTCTTCATTCAAAAGGTCTGCCGCAACCTCAAAATGGAAATTGGTAATGCCGTTATCATGCTCTTTGATATAACGCCAGACTGTCATGGCGTGATCATGTTTGCAGTTAAATGTACGGTCTACAAATTTAACCTGAGGTACTTTATGATCGATAAAAAATTGCAGTTCTTTTTTTACCAGTTCCAGATCACGGAACCGCAGACACTTATCTATAGAAGAAAGACAATAACTGCATGAAAATGGACATCCACGGCTTGTCTCATAATAAATAATCTTATGTTCAAAAAGCTCCATGTTCTCATATACAAACGGAACCTTACTCAGATCCATGGTCTTGCGCCATTCATTTTCCACAATCTGCCCGGTCTGTTCCCGGTATACGATTCCTTTCATATTCTGAAGTCCGTCCACTGTCTTGTCCTGATAAAAGTGTAAAAGATCGCAGAAAGTCTGCTCCCCTTCTCCTTTCATGACGCCATCCACTTCTGGCAGACGCTCCAGCACCTTTACTCCATCATAAGATACCTCTGGTCCGCCTATCCAGATGATGATCTGCGGCATCACTTTCTTGATCTCCCTGCAGATCTCTTCAACATAAGTAAGATTCCAGATATAGCAGGACAGACAGAGCATGTCCGGCTTCCTTTTGTAGATATCCCGCAGAATCTCATCGAGCTGCTGATTGATCGTATATTCTCCAATACTGATCTCATCTGATGTATCACCATACTTTTCCGCATATGCTTTCAGACAGTAGACTGCCAGATTGGAATGTATATATTTCGCATTGACTGCACCTAAAAGTACTTTCATATCGTTTCCTTTCCGTTTCCAAAAAGTTTTATCTTTAGTATCATACTCCATTTTCAGATTGACGTAAACCAAAATGATAAAATAAAATCTCCTCAGATACATTGACATTTTTACAAAAACACGGTAAAATAATGTTCTGTGCAGCCGGGGTGCTAGCGGTACCCTGTACCTACAATCCGCTATAGTGGGGGTGATGCTGTGCCGAGGGCTTTACTTGTCAAAGCTGCCTCTGGTTTGTGGCGTTGAGATTTGGGTCTTACGCGGCGGGACTCTGTGAACCGTGTCAGGTCGGGAACGAAGCAGCACTAAGCAGAACCTCTCGGGTGCCGTAAGGTAGCCTGGATTGAGTTTACAGCCAGAGTAACGTTTGGTAGGCTTTAGTTCGACGCACAGCGCACAGAAAAAAGAAATTACAAAAGCTACGGATTTTGCTTCCGTAGCTTTTTTCATGCAAAAAAGCCTGCCTTTGACAGGTTCTTCGATTAAGGATTTTCTTCCGGCATATTTGCTGATTCCTGTTCTTTCTTTTTCATCTTCTGCTTCTTGCGCAGTTCCTTGAAAAAGCTCTTCATCATCTGTGAGCATTCTTCTTCCAGAACTCCTGTCGTAAGCTCTGCCTGATGATTAAACGCTTCCACCTGTAGAAGATTCAGGATGGAACCGGCGCATCCGGCTTTCGGATTCATACATCCAACAACCACTCGTGGAATCCTTGCCTGTACAATGGCTCCGGAACACATCTGACATGGTTCCAGCGTTACATATAAGGTGCATTCTTCCAGCCGCCAGTCACCCATTACCTTACTTGCCTTTTTGATTGCAGAAATTTCTGCATGTGCAAGGGGATTCTTATCCGTTGTCCGCCTGTTGTATCCTCGTCCGATAATTTTCCCCTGATATACGATCACACAACCAATCGGTACTTCCTCAATCTTCCATGCTTTTTTCGCCTGACGGATCGCTTCCTTCATGTATTTTTCGTCTTCGGTCAATATCTGCCGCATCTTCCTTCTCCTTTACTTCTTTTCGAATCACTGCCCCTACCGGTCTGCACCAGTAACCGAAATGTTCCTCATCTTCAATCTCATATTCTTCCAGATCCAGTTCGCCATCAGATGGCTTCATGAACTGACTGAATCCAAATGCTCCTGCCGCCCGCTGCTCGCCCGAAAAATAAAGTCCCGGAACCCCAATCCAGCATTTCCCTTCTTTTTCAAATGATACCAGATGATGGTAATTATAATATCCATGGAGCAGAAAATGATTATTCGCAAGCTTCCATTCCTTTCGCGGAAGTCCGGCAAGCTCCTGACGGGTGATCTTATAGATGATATCCTTTGTGGTTTTTGGTGGTAAATCTGAATTTGCGTTCTGAGAGTTTCTTTCTTCCGGCACATTTGGGTTGCTTTTCGATTTCCTAACTGCATCTGTGTTTTTAGATTGTTCTGAGGTCTCCTGTTCTTCTATATTCTCATATTTTCTCTGGCTTGTTTTCTCCTCAAGTATTTTCTCATTTCCTGGCTTCTCGTATTTTTCATTGCTTAGCACGTCTCCGCCATTTGCAATTTTTTTATTTTTCCCCGATTTGTTTAGCTTCCATTCTTCTTCCGTAATCATCCTGCTAACATCTACCGGTCTCGCCTCATCCCAGACTGCTCCATAATATCCTGCATCCGCTCCGTTTCCAGCCCGAAGGATCATTCCACCAATCCTGCCAAACTGTCCATCTCCTCCCACATCGTCTGTCGTATAACTCAGCTTATAACCAAATGCTGCCTGCGCCCCTCTGATCTCTCCCATCCGGATTCCAATACACTTGCCATCCTCTTCATAAAAGAGATATATTTCCAGTGTACGTCCTCCTGCCACCGGAAATCCTCTCCCATAAATCTGGATTTCCGCTGTATCTGTCTGTTCAAGAACCTTCACAAATCCTGTATTTCTTGTCCTTTTTCCATTCTGATATTCATATAAATACCGGATAAAGCTTTTCATAATCTAGCACCTGCACCTTCCTTCTAACTGCCTGTTCTAAACTATTCTGACTTTCCGGTAAAAATTACCATTTTTAAAAAATCAGAGCGGAATCTTCCGCTCTGACAAATAACTCATTGATTAATCCAGATAAATCGGTGGCTCGTAGTCTTTTCCCATCGTAGCTTTCTTTCGCTCTTCCACCCCAAGGAACGCCCACTCTGTCATGTCTGTCCACTTGTGATCTTTTCGGTCATATACCTGTACATAACCGATTCTGTGTGGATGCATACGCACACTGTTTGTCCGATACTCATGTCCGGTATATGGGTTCACATCTCCATTTACCAGATCTTCATCAATATCCTCCCGACGCTTGATCGGCTGGAAATCCTGCGGCCATCCGGAAGATTTCTTTTCCTTTTTCGGAGTAATCAGCTTTGTAAGTTTTGAAAATGGTGAATTTTTCTCCTCATGAACATCTTCAGTTTCCGCCTCTTCTACTACAGGATTTTCCTCTTTCTGACAGGTTTCCGGCTGATTCTCTTCATAAGCCGGCTGTTCCTGGTACGCTTCTTCCTGCGGTTCTGCCTCTTCCTGGTAAGCAGCTTCAGAAGTTTCCTCCGGAATCTCCTCAGCCCCGGCTTCTTCAACCACTTCCGCTTCTATTTCCTGTTCGGGCTCCTGTAATTCTTCTTCAATCTGTTCTGCGTCTTCTGCAGATACTTCCACATCATCTTCTGCCGGTTCTGTGTACGGCTCTGTTTCTTCTTCAGTCAGAATATCTTCTTCCAAAGTATCTGAATCCGCAATGCTTTCCGTCTCCTTGGCAGCATGTTCTTCTGCATCAAGATCCAGTTCCATCTGTACAGCTTCTTTCTCCGGTTCTGCTGTTGTCTCTTCAAGTATATCTACAATCTCTCCAACTGTAATATCACGTTCTACATTCTTTTTTGCTTCTTCTCTTGCTGCCTTTCTTTCTTTTTTCGCGGTAAGCTTCTCAAGTTCTCTTCCCGTCGGCATCTCTTCTTCATCCAAAGCCTCCTTTTCCGAATCCGCATTACCCAGAATGCTGAGCTGGAACGGGCATCCAAGAATATCTGCGATCATACGCATATCCTGCTCCTGAAAATTATCTCTGCCAAGCCGCTGTGTCAGATTCTGACGGGACATCTTTTTCCCGGTTCTTGCTTCGATTTCTTCTGCAAGCTCTTTAATCGTCATATCTTTTCTGCTTAAAACAATTTTTACCTGCTCTCCGAATGTGAGACTAATCATTTATTTTTCCTCCTTTTCTCCCCGTATAAATATATCTTCTTTTTAAATACAGACTTATTGCTTTGTTAACTTAAAACTTTCTTGATAAAGGAATCTTTTTCACTTATCTTTTATTCTAGCAAATGACATTTTATCCGTCAACACCTAATAAATGCACGAATTTTTTGTATTTTTTTTAAAAATAATTTGACAAATCAAAATCAGTCGCTATAATAAAGCGTATCAAGAACGACGGCGTTCCCTATTATCCGGGGAACGCCTTTTTTGTTCTTTTTTTTAATCGAGAAGGAGGGACTCAGTTATGAAAAAACTAGAAATCATTATCCAGCCGGAAAAACTGGAAGCCCTGAAAACAATCCTGGATGCTTCCAATGTCAGCGGTATTATGATCAGTAACATTATGGGATATGGTAATCAGAAAGGACACAAACAATTTTATCGCGGTGCTGAATACAGCGTAAATCTTCTTCCTAAGATCAAAGTAGAAACTGTTGTTGAACCGGAAGTTGCAGAACCTCTGATTCGGAAAATTGTCGAAGAGATCAAAACCGGTGCGTACGGCGATGGTAAAATTTTTGTTTACGAAGTACAGGATGCTGTAAGAATCCGTACCGGTGAACGTGGCTCTGCTGCTCTTTAGCTAAAAATATATGTGAATTAGAATAGTGTTGAATATCGTTATCAAAGAGGATAACTACAAATGAACTGCCTGTAGATCATTCATTGTAGCTATCCTTTTTATTTGAAATGGAGGATGTTAAATATGGGATTATCTGATTTAATTGCGGGCGGAATGGATGCAACCGCCGCCACTGAACTACTGCTTAATGTTATCTGGACAATTGTCGGTGCAACTCTTGTTTACTTTATGCAGGCTGGATTTGCAATGTGTGAAGCCGGATTTACCAGAGCAAAAAATACTGGAAATATACTGATGAAAAATATGATGGACTTTGTACTTGGAAGTTTGTTCTTTTTCATCTTCGGATTTGCGATCATGCACGGAACCGACTGGAATGGTATCATCGGTATAAAAGGGTTCTTCAATCCTACAACACTTGCCGATGCCGACGGACTTTTCAACGGACTGCCAATCGGAGTCTTCCTTATTTTCCATACAGTATTCTGCGCCACATCCGCTACTATCGTATCCGGTTCTATGGCAGAACGTACAAAATTCCTTGCTTACTTATTGTATAGTGCAGCAATCAGTATTTTTATTTACCCGGTAACCGGCCACTGGATCTGGGGCGGTGGATGGCTCGCTCAGATGGGATTCCACGATTTTGCAGGTTCCACAGCAGTCCATATGGTCGGCGGTATCTGTGCACTTGTTGGTGCCAAAATCCTCGGACCTCGTATTGGAAAATATGATAAAGAAGGAAATGCCCGTGCGATTCCCGGACACAACCTTTCCATTGCAGCTCTTGGCGTATTTATTCTCTGGTTCTGCTGGTTCGGTTTCAACTGCGGCTCTACCACAGCAGCTTCCACAAACCTCGGTGATATCGCAATGACAACCAATCTTGCCGCTGCTGCCGCAACACTTGCAACCCTTGTTGTAACCTGGATCCGCTATGGAAAACCAGATGTATCCATGACATTCAACGGTTCCCTCGCCGGACTCGTAGCAATCACCGCCGGATGCGACACCGTCAGCAACTACTCTGCAATCATCATCGGACTGATCGCTGGTATCCTCGTCGTATTCTCCGTAGAATTCTTCGACAAAGTAGCCAAGATCGATGACCCGGTAGGTGCGATCAGTGTCCACGGCATATGCGGTTTCACAGGCAGTATCCTCGTCGGAGTCTTCTCCCAGGAATACACCCTCAAAACCCAGGTGATCGGTGTCCTTTCAACCGTAGCCTACGTCCTCGTAATGGCAATCATCGTATTCACCATCATCGATAAAACCGTAGGCCTCCGCGTCACCAAAGGAGAAGAACTCGACGGTCTCGATATCCACGAACACGGCTGCTCAGCATATGCAGACTTTAACTTCCGTTTATAGCCGGGCGAAGTAAAATAAAAAGATACAGCCTCTGGGATGCTTGCATTTCAGAGGCTGTATCTTTTTATTTTAATGAGCGGCTACGCGACTGAGGAAAGTCATCAGACTTTCCGAGGTTCGCCCGGCGGACGTCTTGTACTACCTTTATCATTCTACCACTTCTTATTCTTCAGCACGATCGCCGATTTCTTACCCATCATCAGTGAAATATTTCCCTCTTTCACGATATACTCTTCGAATTCTCCAATATACCCATCTTCATAAGAATACATCACTCGCGCCATATTATGTCCTTCGGCAACTTCTGCCTGCCATACCGGAACCCTTACTTCCTTCAGATGATCGGAATTATTGATAATAACCACGATCTGCTCATTCCCCCAGAATCTTCCATAGGCCAGAAGATCCGGTTCTGCTTTCAGCATCTTGATTGATCCCTTTCTGAGAGCCAGAGACTTTCTGTGGATTTGGATCATCTCACGGTAGAAATTGATCAGATCCCGGTTTTCTCTTCCCCACGGATAAGTTCTCCGGTTATCCGGATCCGTGAAACCACAAAGTCCTGCTTCGTCTCCATAATAAAGGGTCGGTGCTCCCGGCCAGGTCATCTGCATGATGATCGCTTCCCGCATAACTGCAAGGCTTACCCCTTCTTCTGCCGCACGCGACCCAAGCTGTCCCACACGGCCAACCTTGTGGTTGGTACGCGTCAGGAAACGGGAATGGTCATGGTTTGACAACTGGTTCATCGCCGTCTGAAGTGACGGTGTCATCATATTTGCCATATGATGCTTCATCGCATTCATAAAATGGTCTGCATTTCCGAGAAGATCGTCGCGATATTCATCACTGTGTTTCTCCATCCCGGTCAGAAACCAGGTGACCGGCTCCATAAATGCATCGTAATTCATAACGCTGTCCCATTCATCGCCCTGCAGCCAGTCACTCGGATCTCCATAGTGCTCGGCAAGGATCAGTGCATGTGGATTTGCTTCTTTTACTGCCTTACGAAATTTCTTCCAAAATTCATGATTGTACTCATTGCTTCTTCCAAGGTCTGCCGCAACATCCAGTCTCCAGCCGTCTACATTATACGGCGGTGAAACCCATTTCTTTGCGATACCAAGAACATACTCTTCCAGCTCTTTTGAATCTTCATAATTCAGCTTTGGCAGCGTATCGTGTCCCCACCAGCCGTCATAGCTTCCATTGCCCGGCCATTCATTCTCCCCGGTACGGTGGAATAGAAAATAATTCCGGTACGGACTCTTCGGTGACACAAAAGCACCTACTTCGTAACCATCGGCGCTCTCGTAGATCAGCTCTCTGTCCAGCCATTTATTGAAAGAACCACAATGGTTGAAGACGCCGTCAATGATGATTCGCATTCCCCTCTTATGGAGTTCTTCTACCAGCTTGATGAACAGCCGGTTACTTGCTTCCAGATTCTCTTTTCTGGTAGTTCTTGTCCGGTAACGGTCCGCATGGATATTGTTATTTTCTCCCGGATCCAGAAGCCTTCCTTCATCGACTTCAATTTTACCGACATGCGGATCAATATAATCGTAATCCTGTGTGTCATATTTATGATTAGATGGTGATACAAATAGTGGATTACAATAGACAACTTCTACTCCAAGTCCATGCAGGTAATCCAGTTTATCAATGATCCCCTGGATATCTCCTCCGTAAAATTCCCGTACATCCATCGGCTGCGGATCCCGGTACCAGTCATCTACATGCTGAACCTGTTCTCCAATATAAAAGTACTCTCCCGTCTGTACATCATTATCCGGGTCGCCGTTACAGAAGCGGTCTGTATAAATCTGATACATGACCGCTCCTTTTGCCCAATCCGGTGCCGTAAAGCCCGGCACGATTTTAAAATCATAATAATCCACAAGTTTGCTCTCTGCTCCCCATTTGTTATAGTAGCAGATCTCATTTCCTGATCTGATCTTAAAATGATACCGGAATGGTTTATCTTCTAATTTGTATTTCACTTCATAAAAGTCAAATGCCTTATTTGAGATTACTTTGTTCATTGGAATGCATAGTTCGCGGTTTTCCAGATAGACTTCATCTACGTCGTGAGCTGCTGTACGGAACCACAACTGAAGTTCATCTCCTGCCTCCGGTTCCGGCGGACTCACATACGCCTCTGTTCCATCACAAAACAATGCTTCTTTTTTCATAATCTAGCCTCTATTCTTCAAATAATGCTTCAAATTCTTCTCTTGTAATCTTCTCTTTTTCAAGAAGCAGATCTGCACATTTATAAAGAACAGCTTCATGCTCTTTAATAATGGTCTTTGCACGGTCATAACATTCATCAATGATCCGCTTCACTTCACTGTCGATCGTTGTGGCAACCTGTTCACCATAACCTCTGGAGGTATGACCAAAATCTCTTCCGATAAATACTTCATCATTATCATCTCCATAGCTTACAAGACCAAGTGCTTCCGACATACCGAACTTCGTTACCATGGATTTGGCGTATGCTGTTGCCTGCTTGATATCCTGGGATGCCCCGGTTGTAATATCATCAAAGATCAGCTCTTCTGCCACACGTCCACCTAGTGATACGGTAATATCCTGCAACATCTTTCCTTTGGTATTGAACATCTCATCCTTTTCAGGAAGCGGCATCGTATATCCGGCTGCCCCTACACCGGTAGGAATGATCGACACGCTGTACACCGGTCCTACATCCGGAAGTACATGGAATAAGATGGCATGTCCTGCTTCATGGAATGCAGTGATCTTCTTCTCTTTATCAGAAATTACACGACTCTTCTTCTCTGCACCGATTCCGACTTTTACAAATGCTCTGCGGATATCCTCCTGTTGCAGATACACTCTTCCATCCTTTGCTGCAAGGATCGCAGCCTCATTCAGAAGATTTTCCAGATCAGCTCCGGTAAATCCTGCCGTTGTTCTCGCAACCTGTTCCAGATCCACATCATCCCCGAGCGGTTTGCCCTTGGCATGAACCTGAAGGATTTCCAGGCGTCCCTTTACATCCGGTCTGCCGACCATGACTTTACGGTCAAAACGTCCCGGTCTTAAGATCGCCGGATCAAGAATATCGACACGGTTGGTTGCTGCAAGTACGATGATTCCTTCATTCGCGCCAAAACCATCCATCTCTACGAGGAGTTGGTTCAGCGTCTGCTCTCTCTCATCATGTCCGCCGCCCATACCGGTTCCACGACGTCTTGCCACGGCATCGATCTCATCGATAAAAATAATACAAGGTGCATTTTTCTTAGCATCCTCGAAAAGATCTCTTACACGGGATGCTCCGACACCGACAAACATCTCCACAAAATCAGAGCCTGAAATGGTAAAGAACGGGACACCTGCTTCTCCTGCAATTGCTCTTGCAAGAAGCGTCTTACCTGTTCCCGGAGGTCCTTCAAGAAGGACACCTTTAGGGATTCTGGCTCCTACCTGCGTATACTTCCCGGGGCTCTTGAGGAAATCCACGATCTCTGCAAGCTCTTCCTTTTCTTCCTGCAGTCCGGCAACCTGCGCAAACGTCACATGGTTTTCTTCCTGCGTGCTCATCTTTGCCCTGCTCTTTCCGAAGTTCATCGCTTTTGCATTCGATCCGCCCTGACGATTCATCATCATCACAACAAATACCATGATACCTGCCATCAATATGATCGGAACCAGTGTTGTTGACATCCAGCTGTCCTGCGGGACATTGTCCACACTGTAGGAAATATCATAAGATTCAAGCAGATCCTCTGCACTGTTGACATCGGATACATGAAGCTGTTCGATGTCATCATTCTTCAGCCGGATCTTCAGTGTCCCGGTCGGTGCGACTTTGTTCTGCTTGACCTCTACACTTTCTACCTTCTCTTTTTTCAGATCTTTCTGAAAATCCTGATACGTGTATGCTGTCTGCTGCACACCCGACTGGCTCATAAACCAGTACACACCTGCCAGCACCAGAACACAGAGCAGAATCGAAAGACCACTGATTCCTCTTGTCTTATTATTATTCAAAACCTGCTCCTTCCACCTGTTACATCTCTACACTTCCGATGTACGGTAAGTTTCTATATTTTTGTGCATAATCCAGACCGAATCCTACCACAAATTCATCCGGGATATTAAATCCGACATAATCTACATGTACATCGCGCACACGACGATCCGGTTTATCAAGAAGTGTACAAAGCTTCATGCTCTTCGGTCCTCTCTTCCGAAGGATGTCAAGCAGATAATAAAGAGTACGTCCTGAATCTACGATATCCTCAACAACAATTACGTCTTTTCCTTCCAGAGACTCATCCAGATCTTTTGCAATCTTAACAATTCCACTGGACTGGGTTCCGTCACCATAGCTGCTGACACTCATAAAGTCCATTGTTACCGGCACTGTAATCCTTTTTGCCAGTTCACACATAAAGAACACTCCACCCTTTAAAACACAGATCAGATGAACCTGCTTTCCCGCATATTCTTCACTGATTTTTTTTCCAAGTTCTTCAATTCTAGCATTTACTTCTTCTTCCGGAATTAACATTTTCACTTTCTCGGCCATTTAAAGTACCTCCATTTATCGTAATTTCTAATATTTTCGTTGTCTGCTCTGTCACCTGGTATGCCTTGCTCTGCCGGCAGCCCACAATCCATAAAATCTCGCTTCCCTCTGCGATCAGAGGAATTCCGGCACGTTCTGCCACTGGTATTTTTTTATTGATAAAATAGGATTTCAGCTTCTGCCTTCCTCCGCTTTCATCAATTACAATAAAATCGCCAGCCCTTCTGGTGCGTACAGCGACACTCTGTTTTATTATACCATAATCAAACCATTTCGTGTACGTTTTTTTCGGGATCTGGCATCTGCATTCTTCTTTTTCAAAAATACGGTAGGAAATTTCCCATTTCCCGTAAGATATCTTTCCCGAAACCTGCTTCAGATCCAGATTTTTCTCTTCTTCTGCCAATTCCGTGTCCTTCTTTTTCCGCTTCAGTTCAATTCCTTCATAGGTTCTGCATGCACAGACCCCATAAGGAAGATCCAGTCTTTTTCCAACCTGCTTTTCAAACAGTCCCTCCAGCTTTTCTACATGAACCTGCTCCAGATCTTTTTCATGTTCTGCCACCAATGCCAATGCTTTCCGGAGAATCATTTTCCGGATCAGCCGTTCCTGTCGGTGATATGCATCTGCATGGATGCAGATTTTTTCTCCATTTTGGTCAGTACAGATCTGATATGCACTTTCTGTCTGCCGTTCCATATAATCCCAGATCTCCCTAAGCTGATCCATAGACCGATTCATATGCTCCACGGTTTTTTCATTGATATTTTCTTTAAAATACGGAATCACATGGTTACGGATGCGGTTTCGCATATATGCATCTTCCATATTTGTCGCATCAATGCAGTAAGGCATCTCCCGTCCTTTCAGATAATCCTCGATCTCTTTTCTCCCCACGCAAAGAAGCGGCCGTATATACATCCCATTTACCGGATATATACCGCCGAGTCCCCGAAGTCCGCTGCCGCGGGCCAGATGCAGGAAAAATGTCTCTGCATTGTCATCCTGGTGATGTGCCAGTGCGATCCTTGTTCCTCCCCATTCTTCCGCTGCCTGCTCAAATATTTCCCTTCGTGCAGTCCTTCCCGCCTCTTCTTCTGACATCCTGCATTCCACTGCCATTTTCGGAATATCCACCGAAACACTCCTGCATGGGATTTCTTTTTTCTCACACAGTGTCTTTACAAATTCTTCATCAGCTTTTGCCTCTTCCCCACGGATCCCGTGATTCACGTGTACCGCAAGGATCTCAAATCCGATCTTTTTTCGCAGCTCTTCCAGTATCAGAAAAAGGCATACAGAATCTGCCCCTCCGGAAAGACCAACGACAACTTTATCTCCTTTTTCAAGCATCTTCCACTGCCTGATATAGTTCTCTACTTTTTCTAACATGGTAAATTCCTCTCGTCTTTTATCTACTGTAACACATCTTCCAGATTCCCGCCACAAGGACTGTCATATCATCTCCTGCTTTTCCGGCCGCCAGCTCCAGCACCTTATCCAGAATATAATTCGCCAGTTCCTCCGGATTCTCCAGCGGACTTCCCCCAATCATCAGATCCAGTAAATGCTCCTGCTCTCCTGCCGGAAGCGCATCCAGGATCCCGTCCGATACCATGACCACCACATCTCCGGATTCCAACTGTCTGGTTTCCTTTTCACTTTGCTGTCTCTGGATTACCCCCAGCGGAAGACTTTCCGAACGGATATGCTCCACCCCGTCTTTAGTCCGCAGAAATGTCACTGCCGCTCCTGCTTTTACAAACTCACATTTTCCATTATAGAGATCAAAAATGCTCATATCAACCGTAGAAAAGCGAACCTCTTCCCGTCCCATAACAAGAGCCGTATTGATCATGGAAAGTGCAGTTTCCACAGGAAATCCTGCTCCAAGAAGCTCTTCCAGCATTTCTACCAGCATCCCGCTTTCCTGTAGCGCTCTCTCACCAGATCCCATTCCGTCTGACAAAATTGCCGCCTCTTTTCCACCCGGAAGTGTCTTCATAAGAAAACTGTCACCAGATACCTTTTGTCCGTTTTTTCCCATTTTTGCCACACCCTGCAGCACATAATATCCCGGTCCTTCCACACATACAATAGTTTCATACTCCTGTCCCAGAACCTGCCTCTCGTTCTGAGCCGGGCACATCCTTCTCTTAGTACATACTGATAAAAGCTCTGCCGCTTTTCTGGTTGGGATACAGTTTCCCTTCTCACTTTTTACCGTTACATGAATTTCATATCTGCCATGCTCATCCACAAAAAAAACGGAACTCAGCATCCGGATCCCTGCCTTTTTGAAATGCTGCGCAACCTTTTTTGCAAGCGGCGGATCCGTAAAAATACTCGCATCCAGATCTCTCGTCACATGGCAGAGCATGTCCGCAAAAGAATCCAGCTGTGCTGCACATCCCTCACGGCTCTGTACCATCTTATTATTCCACACCAGAATCCTTTTTGCCTCCTGGAAAGTTTCCAGTGATTCTCGTAAAAACCGTGGTGCCTGAATACACTCCCTCTGAAGATGCTGTTTCATCTCTTTATTCAGTTCTGCACCATATCCTTCAATCGTACATAAAAGATCATAAAAAAGCTGCCAGTGTTCTGCCTTCTTTCTCTCCAGGCACTCTGATTTCCTGCTGCATCCTCTGCACACCTTCTCCGTAATCCGATCATACATTTCTGTCATTTCTTCGGGTGTAAAACATTGCTTTTTCGGCTCCATTTTCAGAAACCTGTCTGCCAGATGCCGAAGCGACACTGCCATTTTATCTGCCTGCGTTACATATGGACTTGTGATCACTTGCTCCTCTCTGTATTTAACCTCCATTTGCCACCACCCTCTAAATTTCTATGAATGAAAAAAGCTTCGGGATATTTTCTTCCCAAAGCTTTTCTTACGTTACTGCTGTGCGCGGAACAGAATCTCATTCTCCTTTACAAGTCCCAGCTTCTCTCTGGCGACTTCCTCGATGTATTCATCTGTTCCTACATATTTTTTCAGTTTATTAATTTCTTCTGAGCGTTCTTTTTCCGCATCGATCTGTGTCTGCAGTTCTTCTTCCTGCACCTTATATGCATCATTGCTCTTTTTGAGCGCCATCCCATGTACAATAACCATGCCGCATAATAATATAATAACTGCGGTAATCGCAACAATACTTCTTTTGTGCTTCTGAAGCCCGCTCCCCGGACGCTTTTTCCGGTTCTTCTTTAAGCTTCCCATCTAATCTATTCACCTTTCGCTATCAGTTGATCTTGTATAGCTTCTTACTACCAAACCCATTTAGTCTTCTACAGTGTACCGTTTTTAATCAGATTTATCAACTCTTTTTACTCTTTTTTCACAAATTCGTGTAGAAATCTTTTTGTAAGCTCTTACAAAGACAGCTGAAAGCAGCGCCATCCCGATTGATCCGAGCGCAATCCCCAGTCCGATATACCACCGCAGAACACCATCACTCGTATGATAGATCTGCACAAAAGTATAAACGGAAATTCCTGCCCAGTAACAGGCATCCTCCAGATTGATCAGCCACAGTCTGTGAGCAACCAGTCTGCGCAAAACCCTGATCCACAGATAGACTGCCACAATCAGGACACCGGTCAGGATTGCATAGCAGAAAACCCTGATCTCAGTTCCGATACCAGACATTTTTTCTCCTCCTACCGAAACAATTTTGACAACAGATTTTCTCCGGCTTTTGCTCCCGAATGGATATCCGAATAAGAAATATTGTCAATATTGCCTGCCAGGTCGACCTCCCCTTTTTCAAGATTCAGCCGGTTTACATGCATGTCCGTACCTTTTACCATCAGCATTCCCTGCTCTGTCTCAAGCAGGATTTCATTTAAATCAAAAGAAAGAACGTCCAGCACTCCCGTTACTGTACCTGTCTTCCGGTTATTGATAACCAGCCTGTGATTCTGAGGTTTTACCAGCTGTCTCTCTTCCATACAAATCCCAACCTTTCCTATACTGTCTTTCTAGTTATTGTATGAATAATATCTGGTAAATATGCCTCGGATCCGCTGCCGGAACAATCTCAAACCACATCTTTTCAGATGTTCCGGAACTTTAAAGATAACGGAATAAATCTGCCGCCTCTTCTTTTTTAGTCGTATCTCGCAGATCCAGAACCTCTGCCTTTACAGTCTTGGTTCCAAACTGGATCTCAATGATATCACCTTTTTTTACTTTCGTGGAAGCCTTCGCCACCGCCCCATTGATCAGGACTCTTCCTGCATCACAGGCTTCATTTGCAACGGTACGCCGTTTGATCAGGCGGGACACCTTTAAAAATTTATCAAGTCTCATTTTGATTTTCCCTTCCCGTAATATGAATAAAGCGCAGCCCTTTTCAGACTGCGCCATTTTTCAAAAATGTTCTACAAATTATGCATTAACAGCATCTTTTAAAGCTTTTCCTGCTTTGAATTTCGGAGCCTTGCAAGCTTCGATCTTCATAGTTTTTCCAGTCTGTGGATTTCTTCCTTCTCTTGCAGCTCTTTCGCTTACTTCGAAAGTTCCGAATCCTACTAACTGAACTTTTTCACCTTTTTTCATTTCTTCTGTAACAACATCAACAAATGCTTTTAATGCTTTTTCTGCATCTTTCTTTGAAATATCTGCCTGTTCTGCAACTGCAGCTACTAATTCTGTCTTATTCATGACTTACGTCCTCCTTTAAAATATACTCCCGGAACACCCCGGCATTTTGTCTTTTTGCTAGGTTTATTCTGCGTATCCATGCGTTCTGACACGCCCCTTACCCTACATATGTTATATAGGTTTTTACCTTCTTTGTCAAGTCTAAACCCTTAAAATCTAAGAAAACCGAACGCTATATCTGAAACGCAAACAGATTCCGCAAAAACCGCTTTTTTTCTTCTGTCTGTGCGACAGAAAGTGAAAGTTTTTCGACATTTTTTGCAGGAATCCATGCCTTTCCTGAGTGGTAATACGAATTGGTGATCTTCCAGAATTTTTCCGGATAAGCAAGACGGATTGCAAGGTAATCCCGTTCTTTTTTCCCAAGATTATTCACCGAATCATACGCTCTCATCATCCGATATCCAAGCCGTTCATCATAATGATGCTTTTCCATACATTTGCGCAGGAAATAATACAGATCTTCCATCTGAACATCCCGGTGTGCATGTTCAAATCCAGTCACCGCCATGCCCTCCTGACAGACCAGAAGATTATGATAATTATAGTCTCCGTGGACCATATGATTTTCTGCCTCCGCTTCTTTAAAAACACTGTCCAGATCCATATTTTCCAGTATTTTCAGCACTCTGTCTGCCCAAAAATACATCTGGTCATATCCCTTTAAAAATGCGATCTCAAACGGGCTTTTCACACTTCTTCTGCAGACAAATTCCCGAACCTTTCTGAGTTCTCTGTTATGCCTTGCATACTCCTTGATCACCGGATTTTCTTCTCTTCCTGCAAATCCGTTTTCTTCCCCAGCCAGACGCATGCATAGATGGATCCGGGCAAGATTTTCCGCACCGGCGATCAGTTCATTTTCACGTCTGACATCACACTCACGTCCCTGAAACCATTTCTTTAAGATATAGCCTGTTCCATCCTCGGCTTTACTGACATAAGCATCCTCTTTATTAAGCAGAGGCGTATCTACCCATTCAAATCCATTCGCATTTAACTGCTCATATATTTTTGCAAGCGCGCAGATCCGGCTCTCCTCCATGCGCGTCTCCTTCAAGAGGAGCAGCCCCTTATCTGTATCGCATAAAATAGCACCCCTTACTTTATGGGTGCCGAATACTTCCATCTGATATTGTGTCAATACACTGATTCCATAATCTTTCATGGCTTCCCCCTGCCGCTTTGTTTTACCGGTCTTTCTAATGTATGCAGGGGGAGACTTAAGTCATGCATGATTTTTGATTATTCCAGTTCTTTTATTCTGGCAAGTAAATATTCCCGTGTATTTTTCTCCGGTTCCTCGATCACTTCCTGTAAAAGTGTCTGGAGTGTCTGACCAATTTTCGGTCCTTTTTCAATACCTGCCGCGATCAGATCCTGACCGTTTACTTTCAGTTCTTTTAAAGAAACACATTGCTTTTTCTCCAGAATCTCCTGGTAGCACTTCTCGATACCAGCCAGATTTTCCAGCTTCTTATCACGCTGATAATCACTCTGTGCCAACGTATCAGCCATCCGTACCTTCATATAATACGGGAACAGTTCCGCACTGATCCGGTTCATTGCGCGGCGTACATGCTTCATCGTTGCAGGCATCCGGTCATCATGATACAGCACCAGCTTTGACACCTTACGCAGCGTATCATTATCGAATTTCAAGCGATGCATGATCGACTTTGTGAGTTCTTCGCTGACGTATGCATGCCCTTTAAAATGTGCCGTCCCATCCGGATCGACCGTCTTTCGTGCCGGTTTCCCCGTATCGTGAAACAGCATTGTAAGACGCAGCACTTTATCTGCCGGAATATTCATCAGCGCATGGATCGTATGCTCACCTACATTATAACAGTGATGCAAAGTTTCCTGCGTTGTTTCCATCATTGCATCGAATTCCGGGAGGATCACCTTTGTGATCCCAAGCTCATATGCATCCTGGATCTTTTCCGGATGATCGGAGACCAGAAGCTTTACAAGCTCTGTCTGGATACGTTCTGCACTGATATAGGAAAGATTTGGTGCAAGTTTTCGGATTGCCTGTCTGGTCTCTTTCTCAATCTCAAATCCAAGCTGTGCCGAAAAACGGATCGCCCTCAAAATCCGCAGGGCATCCTCCGAAAAACGTGCCTCAGCATTTCCCACACAGCGGATCACACCTTTTTTCAGATCCTCCATCCCATGAAACAGATCCACCAGTCCGTCCTGTTCATTGTACGCCATCGCATTGATCGTAAAATCCCTGCGCAGCAGATCCTCTGATAGACTTCTGGTAAACTGCACTTTACTCGGATGCCGGTTGTCTTCGTATTTCCCGTCAATCCGGTATGTCGTCACTTCAAATCCTTCTCCATTTAAAAGCACCGTAATCGTTCCATGCTCGATTCCGGTGTCAAAAGTTCTGGCAAATAATGACTTTGTCTCTTCCGGCGCTGCCGATGTTGTGATATCCCAGTCACCCGGCACACGTCCGAGAAAAGAATCCCGGACGCAGCCGCCGACTGCATATGCCTCAAAGCCATGTTTTTGTAATGTAGTTATAATTCGATTCACCTTTTCAGGTAACTGAATTTTCATATACATTCGCTCCTAGTATGCTTTTCCAAAATAAACAACATGTTTAGCCTGTTTGCCACAGAAAATACAGGTATCTCCGTCTTTTACCTGATCCTCTTTGCAGATACAGCGGGTGGTTGCTCCACCTGTTGCTGCCTTGATCTCATCTTCACATTCTGCGCTTCCACACCATTTTGCTTTGATGAATCCACGTTTGGTGTTGAATTTTTCATTCATTTCATCCATGGTTTCAGCAAAATCAATATGGCTGTCAAGGAATGCTTTTGCACGGTCATACATATCCTTCTGGATTGTTTCAAGGATCTCGCCAAGTTTTGTCTCGATCTCATCTAAAGAAACAACGATCTTTTCTCTTGTATCACGACGTACAACAACAACCTGGTTCTGTTCGATATCCTTTGGTCCGATCTCGATACGTGTCGGGATACCAAGCATTTCCTGCTCACTGAATTTCCATCCAGGGCTCTTCTCAGAATCGTCGATCTTCACGCTGTAGCCAGCTTTTTTCAGTCTCTCTGTCAGTTCATTTGCTTTTTCAAGAACGCCTTCTTTGTGCTGTGCGATCGGAATGACTCTTGTTTGAACCGGTGCGATTCTCGGTGGAAGAACAAGTCCGCTGTCATCACCGTGAACCATGATCAGGGCTCCGATGATACGTGTAGACAGTCCCCATGAAGTCTCATATACGCTGTGAAGTTCATTGTTCTTATCCAGATATTTGATGTCAAATGCATCCGGGAACGCATTTCCGAAGAAATGGCTGGTTGCAGACTGAAGTGCTTTTCCGTCATGCATCAGAGCTTCTACGGTGTAAGTGTCCTGTGCACCTGCGAACTTCTCGCTCTCTGTCTTCGGACCTGATACGAACGGGATTGCAAGGGAATCACGGATCAGTTCCTGATATACACGAAGCATGGTCAGTGTTCTCTGTTCTGCTTCTTCATAAGTTGCATGAATGGTGTGTCCTTCCTGCCATAAGAATTCTCTGGAACGAAGGAACGGTCTGGTTGTCTTCTCCCAGCGAAGTACCGAACACCACTGATTCCATACTTTCGGAAGGTCACGGTAAGACTGTACGGTTCTTGCCCACAGGTCGCAGAACAGAGTCTCCGATGTCGGACGGATGCACATTGGCTCCTGAAGAGTCTCAAGACCACCTTTTGTTACCCATGCAACTTCCGGTGCAAATCCTTCGATATGATCACTTTCCTTCTGGAGAAGGTTCTCCGGGATCAGCATTGGCAGATATACGTTTTCAACACCTGTCTCTTTAAATCTCTTGTCAAGGTCTGCCTGGATCTTCTCCCAGATTGCATATCCATTTGGAAGATAATTAAGACATCCTTTTACACTTGAATAATCACAAAGCTTTGCTTCTCTTACAACGTCGGTATACCACTGTGCGAAATCTTCATCACGAGAGGTAATCGCCTGTACAAATTTCTTTTCCTTAGCCATTGATAAAGTTCTCCTTCTCTTCATTTTTGATTTTATAAATAAGGTTATCATAAAACCAGAAGATGCTGCTCTCTGCAGCCTCTGCCGGATGCAGGGGATTCAGATCAGACATGCTTTGCCCGTAAAATAAAAAACACCAAATCTTCATGCCCCTGACAAGGGACCGAAAATTCGGCGGTACCACCCTAATTAATCGTATTACGATTCACTTCATTACCCGTTAACGCCAGGCATACGCCACACTTTTCATGCGGAACTCCAAGGTCGGTTCTATAATTTCCATGTAGCTTCCTCCCACCAGCCAGAAGCCTCTCTGTGCCACTTTCATCATATACTAGTCCTCTTCATCGTCAAATCTCTTCGATTTACTATAGAGTTTAATTGAGATTTTCGGATTTGTCAACCCAATTGACAAGCCCTTTCCGTTATGCTTTAATCAAAGAAACAAAATTTTCGCATATGGGGAGGAATTATTTTGCAAACACCTGAAATTCTATATGAAGACGACCAGATTCTGGTCTGCCACAAACCTGCCGGTGTTCCCGTGCAGACAAAAAAGATCGGCACACAGGACATGGAGAGCATTCTGAAAAATTATCTGTTCATCCATTCTTCACATCATGCCGGACATAAGCCACCTTATCTTGCCGTGATCCACAGACTGGATCAACCGGTTTCCGGCATCCTGGTTTTTGCCCGCACACCTGCGGCCGCGAAAAATCTGAACCAGCAGTTACAGAACGATCAATTTGAAAAATACTACCAGGCTGTAGTATGTGGATCCCTTCCGGACTCCGGCACTCTGACCGATTATCTGGTAAAGGACGGTCGCACCAATACCTCCCGCATCTGCAGTAAAAATACACCCGGTGCCAAAAAAGCTGTCCTTTCGTATGAAATACTGGAAACTTCCGAAGTGACTGGCTTATCCGTTGTTCAGATCCATCTCGGAACCGGACGCCATCACCAGATCCGTGTCCAGATGGCAGGTGCAGGCGCACCACTCTGGGGTGACAACAAATATAACCCGGAATTTGTAAATAAAAGAGGATATTTCCCGATTGCACTGCGGGCTTTCCGGCTTTCTTTCTGCCATCCGACCACCGGAAAACGCATGGAATTTGAAGTCCCATGTAACTGGGAACAGTTGGAAACAAAAGCAGATTAGCCTGCAAATAAAAAGTCAAGGCTAAATTTAAGAACATTGAAA